>SYFI01000157.1 GCA_005800465.1 Actinomycetota bacterium
CGAGAATGAGGGCGAGCCCGGTTGCCTTATCGAGACGGGGCTGACACGCGACGTGTTCGGAAACCCCAAGCACTCCCGTACCGAGGCGTACGTCACCGGCCGCTTCGGCTAGGAGCCAGCTGTTCCACTGGGCCACTGGCGCGGTTGCCAGTGGCCCAGTGCGTCACGGGCGTAACCACAGGCGCAGGTTCTGATGGAACTATGCGCCATGGCTTCGGTGCGCTGGCGAAATGTGCGCCCCCGCTGGGTGCGCCGGGGCCCCGCAGCCGGGCTACGCGCCGCCGGGAGCCTCTCCGTGAGGCACCACCGGGTCTTCGAGGTCGTGCTCCTCCCGCTCGGCGTCGGCGCGCAATTGCTTGAAGCCCACGCCCTCGATGAGCAGGAAGATAAAGCCCACGGCGACGCCCACGGCCATCTCGGTGGCCTGGAGGACGATGGAGAACGCCAATGCATCGGCGGCACTCACGCCGTATGACGCGGTGAGGGGCACAACGGCTGCAGCCTGGAACACCACGAGGTTTCCGGGGAGGACCGGAAATGACTGGGCAAGTGTGATGGTGACCAGCAGCAGGCCCGCCCCGCCCCAACCCACAGATCCAAGGCCGAAGGCGCCGAGGGTGGCGTAGATGCCGGCCCACTGGGCAAGCCAGGTACCGAAGCTGGGGACGGCGACCGATGCCATGTGGCGGGGGTCGCGAAGGCCGACGTGGCTCTCGTGCACTGCGGCCCACAGGCGGCGCAGCGCGCGCATGGCCCGGTGCCAGATGTTCCCGGTGGAAAGCCAATTGGGCACCTGGGTGCCGGGGCGCTGCAGCATGGCGACCACCAGCACCACTAGACAGATGACACCGAGCACTGCGGTGATCACCCAGGCATATGAGGGCAGTGGCAGGAAGAGCCCGATGAGGATCACCAGGAACACCCACGCGACCGTGGTGATGATGTTCTCCACCACGACGGTGCCGAGAAGCACCGTGGTGGAGAGATCCTCGCCTGTCCGGTTGAGCCGGCGCTTGGCCAGCAGCACCTTGGCGATCTCGCCCACGCGTGCGGCCAGGATGGTGTTGAAGAGGAATCCCACCATGAGCGGGCTCAGCAGGTCGAGGTAGCGCGTTTTCCTCTTGAGGCTCGGAAGGCCATCCACCACGCCCTTCCACGCCAGGCCCTTCAGCAGCACCGACGCGAAGTTGGCCAGCACGGCGATGACCAGCAGCCAGATGTTGTCGAGCCGGAAGGCCGAGAGGATGGCCGACCAGTCCACGCGCCAGAGCACCAGCAGCACCACGGTGATGATTGCCGTGAGCCGGATTGCATGCCAGCCCCACTTGGGCATTTGGCGCCGCCTGGGTGAGGGGGTGTCGGTGCTCACGTCAGACGCCGAGCTCGTCGAGCGTCACCAGTTCCAGACCCTGATCGCGAGCTGCCGCGCAGATGCCGGGGATGGCGGCCGCGGTATCGTCGCGCGGGGCATCAGCCGCCCAGCCATCTGCGTCATGCAGCAACAGAATGCAGCCACGCGCCAACGCAGCGGTGGATCGCTTTACCACCACATCCGCACCGGGGTTTTCGGAGTCGAACACGCCCTTGCTCCACCCCATGAGGCGATACCCGGCAGACCTGACAGCGGCCCATGTGGTGGGCCCGCGAAATCCGTGGGGTGCGCGGAAGATGGGGGAGAGCGCATCCGGGCCTGCCGCCGCGGTAATTGCATCGGCCGTGCGGTCGATCTGCCGTCGCACGTAGCGTGGGCCGCGCCACACGAGGATGCCGTGGTCGTAGCCATGGCTGCCGATCTGATGCCCCTCGTCACGGATGCGCCGCACCATCTCAGGGTGGCGCGCCGCCTGGCGCCCGAGGATGAAGAAGGTCGCGCGCACTCCCTCATCGCGCAGCGCGTCAAGGATGGCAGGGGTGGATGGCCCAGGCCCGTCGTCAAATGTGAGCGCTGCGAATGGGGCATCGGTGGGGCCATGGGATGGCACGGGGCCGTAGATGGGGGATCCCGGCCGGAATGTCGCCCAGCCCGCCATCGACCCCGCCACGATGGCGGCGAGCGCGGCACGGGGGTGGCGCCCGGCAATCGCGGTGGCGCCAATCAGCACGGCTGCTTCGGACAGCACCACGCGGCGAATCGTCCGTGACTTGGTCATCGGGGTCAAATCGTCGCTGCGATGGGTCACGGGATCGTGCGCGCTGGTCACGAGAGACCCTGTTCGCGGTTCGTCACGGGTTCCCCCGTCGGCGTCCACATGGTTATCGAGGGTAGCAGCGCCCCCTGAGTATGCCCCGTGGTTGGCACACGGGGCGGTCGAGTGCCAAGACGCATCGTCCGGTCTATACTCCGCCACGCTTACCGCCCATCAGGAGAGTCCGTGCCGGTCTACGACTACAGCTGCGTAAAGGGACACCGTTTCGAGGTGTTCCAGAGCATGTCCGACACGCCGCTGAAGAAGTGCGAGGAGTGCGGCGCGAAGGCTGAGCGCGTGCTCCACGCCCCCGCGATCCACTTCAAGGGATCGGGCTTTCACAACACTGACTACGGCACCAAGACGCGTCCCGTGGGTGGTGGGAGCGCCGGCGACTCATCCGGTGGCGAGAAGAAGTCGGGGAGCGATTCCACGGCGGCACCGGCATCATCGGGTGGTGACTCCGCGCCAAAGAGCAGTGGCAAGACCGTGGGGCTCGACAAGGTCTGACCCCAGGGCGCGCGCCTGAGCGATCAGGATGTCGTCGCCGCTACCACTGGGCTCGCATTTCGAGGTGCCCCCGGGAGCATCAGTGAGATGAGGCCGGCTGCCACGACCATGATGGCCGATGCCCACAGGCACGCCTCAAGTCCCTGCCACTCATAGAGGAGCCCCGACAGGAAGAGGAGCCCCGACAGGA
>SYFI01000158.1 GCA_005800465.1 Actinomycetota bacterium
GGGCGGTCTGTTCGATGACCATCGGAATGAGCGGGCTCATGCGGTCGTGACTCCTTCTGTGGTTGATCGGTTCTGGTTCTGCGATGTGAGGAATGCGCCGAAGGCGGCGACCGCGCGGAGGTCCTCCTGGTGCAGGCGTTCCACGGCCCAGTCGATCTCCGCCCGCGGGTCGGGTGCGAACCCGAGCGGGTGGCGGACCGGGCGTGGAGGTGCAGCGCCCAGCGCGATGGCCAGGTCGAGGAAGACCTCGCCCGCCCCGCCACCGACTACGTCGGCGATGCGCTGAAGTGCCCCGAGGGACGGCTCCTTGAGCCCCCGCTCGACCTCCGAGAGGTGCGCCGGACTCATGCCGGCCCGCTCGGCGGCCTCGCGGAGCGACAGGCCGGACTCCTCACGACGGGCACGAAGTGTCTCCCCGACGAGGTTTCCCACCTGCTGTTCGCTCTGAGCGTACATATGCACGCTGAAAGCGTATCGCGGTTACCTACGAATGCGACCTGAGATCCGTTCGATGAGACCCTCGATCCCGCCCGCTGGATCCGGCGGGCGCTGCCCGGGCGCCGGCGGCAACTGGGCGCGGCGCTCGTGTTCGCGGTCGCGCGGCCCCAGCCACGTGCGCTCCATGATGATCATCACTGTCGTGGCAGCCACAGTGGCAAGGAGGAGCGATGCGATGGCGCCCTGCTTAAACACCCCGGGCACAATGACCAGCGCCGGTATCCACACGATTGCAAACACCAGCATGCCCCTGCCCACTTTGCGAGTGAGGCGCGCCTGGCTGTCGTACACAGCCCGTACCGGGGTATTATCTGCGTCGCGTTGGTGGCTCATCAGCGGCGCCCTGCCTCCAGCCCCCCGCGCGTGGCGGCCACCAGATCATCCACGTCCTCGGGCACGCGGGCGATGGAGAATGCGCCCCGCCAGTCCATGGTGAGGGGCGCATCAAGCGGCGCGCCGTCCTCGTCGACAACGATCACCCCGCACTCGGCGGCGATGAGTGCGGCTGCGGCGATATCCACGATGCGTCCCGGTCGCAATACGGCCAGGCCATCAAGGCGGCCGAGCGCCACATAGGCCATCGACAGCGCGAGTGAGCCGAGGCTGCGGATACGGCTCACATGCGCGAGGTGAGGCATGGCGCCGGCAAGGCGGCGTGGCGATGCACCCTCCACCACAGCCAGCCACAGGCCGCGGTAGGGGCGCTCGATGCGCGGCATGCCATTGATACGCACCCCCTGCCCCCGCACGGCGACGATGGTTTCACCAGTACTCAGGTGCCTGAGTAACGCAATGCGCACGTCCGATAGCCGCGGGCCGTCGGAGACCGCGATGGAGATGCAGAACTCCGGGAGTCCGCGGCGGGAGTTACGGCTGCCGTCGATCGGGTCCACCACCACCAGCGCGCCATCACCATCAAATGATCTGGTGCCGAGGTCCTCGCTGATGAGGTCAAACCGCACGCCGTCGGCACGTGACTGCTCCAGCACCTCAACGATTGCCGCCTCAGCATCGCGGTCGATCACCAGAGTGGTGTCGCCCCCCTTCCCCCGCCCTACCTCGGTGCCGCGCTCGTCGGGCGGGATCGCGGCCACTGCCGCGGATGCCCGATCGGCCGCCCGCGTGACGATGTCCACCCAGGCGGCGTCGCCGGGGTCAGTCGGCCAGGGGCTGGAAGGCAACGCCTGAGAGGATTTTGGGAAAGAAATAGGTGGACTTCTGGGGCATGACGCCGCCCTCGTCGGCCACAGCCGCCACCTGATCGGTGGGGATGTGGCGCACGATGAGCGCGGCCTTGGCGCGGCCGGACCGCACGGTGTCCCATGCGTCCTGGGCATCCTTGGTGTACGTGAGGATCCCCTCGTGGGCCAGATGGGCCTGATCGCCGCCGAATGCCGTCACCAGCAGGTCGCGCTCCAGCACGGCGAGGTCAAGCCGCTCGGCTGCCGCCGTACCCCTGCGACGGGTGGTCAGCAGCATTGCCCTGTCGGCGAGCACCAGACCTGCGGCCACAAGGTCGGCGGGCGCGGAGTCAAGCGCCGCCTGCAGCACGGCCAGATCGTTGTCGAGCGGCGTCACATCCAGAAGACTCTCGGCCCCGTCCGGCCACTCATTCAGCACGCGATGAGTGGGCAGCACCACCAGGCCGTCGTCGTTGAGCGAGGTGAGGCCCATCAGCACGAAGTCGTATGGGCGCTCATCATCCCCGTCGCCATCCTCGGCCCGGTGCTCGTCGCGGTAGGCCAGAGCCGTCTCGTATCGGTGGTGGCCATCGGCAATGAGGATCCACCTTCCCTTAAGGGCTTCCTCGATGGCGGCAAGGCGTGCGGGATCGTGAATGGTCCACAGGCGGTGGACGGTGCCGTCGTCATCGGTGATCACTGCCTCGGGCTCACCGGTGATGGCCGCTGCCGTCCAGGCGTCGCCGGCCGGATCGGGGTATAGGCCGAACACGGGCGAGAGTTGCACCTTGGTGGCGTTCATCAGCCGCAGGCGCTCTTCCTTAGGGCCTGCATGCGTGCGCTCGTGCGGACGCACCACACGGGTTTCGTACGGCTCGGCACCCACGGCGGCCACCAGGGTCTTGCGGGTTCGGTGGCTGCCATCGGGCAGGTCGAACTCCTGGGTCCAGGCGATCATCACCGGGTCGTCGTAGCGCTTCAGCACGCCGCGCTCGGTCCAGTCGGCGATGGTGGCGGCCACTGTCTCATAGGGGAGACTCGGCAGGTCAATGCCCACCACGTTCCACTGGTTACGCGATGCCAGCTCGTCCCGGTACTCGGGGCCGATGATGTCGTATGGAGGCGCCACGAGGGTCTGCATGTCTCCGGCCACGGCGGGGTCGAAGACCAGTGCTCGGAAGGGGCGCACGCGGGCCCCGCGGAAGTCGTCAGTCACGTGAAGGCACACTACCGGTCGCACCCCCAATCGTTCCGCACACTTCTGACACAGCGACTGACCCCGGGTGGGGTCAGTCGCTGTGTCAGAAGTGTGCCGGTGCCCGAGGCGTCCGCCTTGGTGCTTACGATGTCTCGTCCTGTGTTGACGGACCTCACACCCGCGCAGCGCGACGCGGTCATTCACCCCGGCGGGCCCATGCTGGTGCTCGCGGGTGCTGGCGCGGGCAAGACCCGGGTGCTGTGCAGGCGGCTTGCCTGGCTGGTGTCGGAGGGGGCTGACCCGGGCGAGATCCTGGCGCTCACGTTCAGCGCCAAGGCCGCTGCAGAACTACGCGAGCGCGCCGAGGACATGATCCCCGACAGCCACGAGACGCTGCGGGTCACCACCTTTCATTCGTATGCGCTCGACCTGGTGCGGTCGCTCGGCACCGACCGCGATCTGGCGCCGGTGCTCAGGTCGGTGGGCACCGAGGAGCGCGTGCTGGTGCTGCTGGAGCGCCTTCCGGATCTGGGCCTGAGCGAGAACGACCTGCGAAGCGACCCGGTCGGCGTGGTGCGCGGCTTGATTGAGCGCATTGACCGCTGCCGCGACGAGCGGGTTGACCCGGAGCGCTACGCATCGTGGGCCGATGCCGCACTGAAGGGTGCACGCGGCGGGCGCGAGGCTGCCGACGCCCGCAAAGAGGTGGAGTTCGCCCGGGTGTTCGGGCTGCACGATGCCTGGCTTGCCGAGCGGGGGCTTGAGGACTTTGGCCGGCAGATCACCCGGGCGCTCGACCTGCTGTCGTCCCACCACGACCTGTTGGAGATCGCCCGCGAGCGTGCCCGTCACGTGATGGTGGATGAGTTCCAGGACACCAACCATGCGCAGGCCGAACTCCTGTACGTGGTGACGGGCAGCGCCCAGAGTCTGGTGGTGGTGGGCGATGACGACCAGGGCATCTACCGCTTCCGCGGGGCATCGGCCAAGAACATGGCCGACTTCCGCATCAGATTCCCTGAGGCACCCATCGTGCGGCTCGAACTGAACCACCGGTCCACCCAGAGCATCCTCGATGCCGCGCACGCGGTGGTGGCACCCATCGTGCTGCGCGAGCCCAAGGTGCTGAAGGCGCTGCCGGGGGCGACGGGCCCGGCCCCCGAATTCTGGGAGGCGCCCGACCCTGCCGGGCAGGCACGCGCGGTGGCCGCCGAGATTCTCCGCCTGGCCGAGGAGGGCACCCCGTACGAGGAGATGGCCGTGCTCATGCGCGCCATCCGCACCGAGGGGCGTCCGGTGGTGGCCGAATTGGAGCAGGTGGGTATTCCGCATCAGGTGCACGGCGGCACCGACCTATTCGACCGGCGTGAGGTACGCCTCGCACTTGGGTGGTTGCGGGCGGTGACCGATCCCACCGACGCGGTGGCGCACCTGCGCGTGGCAGCTGACCCGTCGATGGGCCTGCCATGGGCGCCATCTGCCCAGTTAGTGGCCGAGGCCACCAAAGAGGGGCGGCACATCAGTGGTCCGCTCGCCGCATTGGGTGACGACGGGCATGCCGCCCAACTGCTTGAGGAACTGTGCCGGGCCGCCGCTGGTGATACAGCGCTGAACCTTGTGCGTGAGGTGCTTGACCGCACCGGCATCCGCACGCGGGCGCTGGCGCTTGGTGGGGCAGAGGGGTCCGCGCGTCTTGCCGACCTGCGCGCGCTGGAGCGCCTGGCGGGGGAGATCGTGGAACTGCACCCCGGCATCGAGGCACCGGATCTGGTGAAGCGCCTGGACGGCCTCGCGGCTGTTGGCTACCGGGCCAGCGGCGGTCTGCCTGATCGCCTGGGTGTGCAGGTGATGACCATCCACCAGAGCAAGGGTCTGGAGTTCGACGTGGTGTTTGTGCTGGGCATGACCCAGTTCAACTTCCCCGGTCGCGAGCGCAACCGCAGCGACATCCCCGATGCCCTGCTGCCCGAGGCCCTGCCCCGCGGTCGCGACGCGCACCTGGCTGAGCAGCGCCGCCTCGCATATGTGGCCATGACCCGCGCGCGCACACACCTGTACCTGAGCGGCTTTCGCACATCCAACGCCGGCTACCCGCAGAAGCCGTCCGAGTTCATCCGTGAGGCCCGCACCGCACTCAGCGATCCACCATTCATCGAAGTGGGCGAGGCGCCCGACCGTGCGGTGCTGGAGGCGGTGGGGCAGACCCGCGCGAGGCTGGAAGACGCCGTGCTGCGCGCAGCCGAGGCCAAGGCGGAGGGCAACGCGCAGGCCGATGCCCTGGCGGACGCGGCTGCTGTGGCCGCCCGGGCGCTGGTGCTGGCTCGCGCAGACGTGCTGGCCGGCCCGGTGGCGGTGGAGGCACCCACGGTGGCCGCGCGAATCCCGCGCCCGGGTGTCACGCTGAGCCCCACCGATATCGCTCGCTACATCAACTGTCCCCTTGCCTACAGGTACGCCAGCGTCGACAATGTGCCGCCGAAGTGGGACCCGAACCGCGCGGTGGGCAATGCCCTTCACGCGACGCTCGAGGCCCAGTACCGCATCGACTCCACTCCGGGCGGACCCGACAAGGTCATCGCCCGGTTTGCGGTGGAGATGGACCGGCGCGGGGCGTCGCGCACCGCCGTGGGCATCCAGGCAATGGAGCGCGCGCGCAAGTTCATCCCCGGGTACGTGGAGCGCGTCGTCAAGTCGGGCGTGCGGCCGGTGGGAGTGGAGCGGGCATTCACGCTGAAGGTGGGCCCGCACGTCATTCACGGCCGAATTGACCGTATCGACAGCCACCCCGCGGGCGGTCACCAGTTGGTGGATTACAAGAGCGGTCGGAAGCCGTTGAGGGAGACCGATGCCGGGCATCTGGTGCTGGTGACCTACATCGAGGGGGCCAAGGCGGCATGGGCAATCGAACCCCGGGGCGCGGTGCTCGAGTACATCCTCGATGGCGGGTACACGCCGGTGCACCCCGATGGGCAGGAACGCGCGGAGGCCATGGAGCGCATCCGCGACGTGGCCGATGGCATCTCGGCGGGCGAGTTCGACGCCAACCCGGGCTGGGCATGCCGTACGTGCGACTTCAACCTCATCTGCCCCGCACAGGATCGTTAGGGTCAGGGCGATGACCACTCTGGAACCAGGCCGCCCCGTTGAGGGAGTGTTCGCTGTGAGGCGCAAGGAGCGCCGCATGTCGCGAAAGGGCTCGCCGTATCTGGCGCTCACCCTTGGTGATGCCACCGGCACCATCTCTGCAGTCATCTTCGATGAAGCCGATTGGTTTGCCGGGCAGTTTGAAGAGGGCGACCGGGTCCGGGTGACCGGCGAGGTGACCGCCCGCGGCGGCAAGAGCGTGCTGCGGGTGCGGTCGCTGCGCCCGGCCGAGGCTGCTGATCAGGATGTTGACCTGCTGCCGAAGAGCCATCGCGACCCTGAGGACATGTTCGGGTTCGTGCTGGGGCTGGCAGATGAGGTGATCGACCCCGGCCTGCGGGACGTACTGCAGGCCTTCGCGGACGACGCGGAGCTGGCACAGATGTGGCGCACCGTGCCGTGCACCCGCAATGGGCATCACGCGTACCTGGGCGGGTTGATCGAGCACAGCGTTGGCGTGGCCATGCTGTGCCAGAGCCTGTGCACCTGGCATCCGCGCGTGGACAGCGACCTGCTGGTGACTGCCGCCCTGTTGCACGACATCGGCGACGTGAGGTGCTTTGTGGTGGGCGAGGCCACGGTTGACCAGACCGAGGAGGGACGCATGTTGGGCCACTTGGTCATCGGCCAGCAGATGGTTGATGAGGTGTCGCGCCAGGTGGGTCTTGCCGCCGACCGCCGACTGGCGCTGCTGCATGTGATCGGCTGGCACCACGGTCCACCGCCCGGCGCACACATCAGCGGGGCATCGCCTGAGGCCATCGCGCTGTGGCGTGCCAATGCAATGGAGGCGGGAGTGAAGGCCCGGCTCGAGGGCGCGAGCACTCTCGACGAGGCCTAGGCAGCGGGTGGTTCAGACGTTGAAGCGGATCTGCATTACATCGCCCTCTTGCACGATGTAATCCTTGCCCTCCATGCGGGCAAGTGCCTGCTCACGTGCCTTGCTGAACGACCCGCACTCCACCAGCTTGTCCCAGGCGACTACCTCGGCGCGGATGAACCCACGCTCCATATCCGAGTGGATCTTTCCGGCAGCCTGATCGGCCGGGGTGCCGCGGCGGATGGGCCAGGCGCGCGCCTCGGGCGGGCCCGATCCGGTGAAGAACGTGACCAGGTCGAGAAGCCGGTAGCCACCCTGAATGAGTGCGTCGGCACCTCGGGTTTCGCCAAGACCCATCTCCGCGGCGAACTCGGCGGCATCGGCCGGGTCCATCTCTGCGAGTTCCAGCTCAACGCCCACCGGCAGCGCCAGCGCCTGCGCTCCCTGCGCCTCTGCGTACGCCACGATCGCGGCGGGCGGATCACCCGGGTCATCGGTGTTCATCAGGTAGAGCGTGGGCTTGGCGGTAAGCAGCCCCATGCCCGTTGCCACCGCGATTGCGTCCTCGTCGTTTATGGTGCGAACGGGCTTGCCGTCGGCCAGCCATGCGGCGATGGCCTCGAGCGCGGCCGCCTCCGCCTTGGCATCGGGATCACCCGAACGCACGCCCTTCTGCACCTTCTCCTCGCGGCGCGCCACCGGGTCGGTGTCGGCCAGAACCAGTTCGGTGTCCACCACCTCAAGATCGGCGAGCGGATCGATGCGCTCGAGCGGGTGGGGTACCTCGGCATTGGCAAATGCCCGCACCACGTGCACCGTGGCCTCAAGTTCGCGGATGCGGCCAAGTGCCGATCCACCGAGGCCCTCACCCTTGCCCGCGCCCTCGCTGAGCCCGGCGATGTCGATGACCTCCACCTGTGCGCACACCCGGTTGGGAATGTCCTGCACGTCAGCGATGGCGTCGATACGCGGGTCGGGCACGCCGGCGATGCCGCGGTTGGGCTCGCGCGTGGTGAACGGGTACGGCGCAACCTCGGCCTCTCCACCTGTCACCAGGTTGAAGAGGGCGGTCTTACCGGCGTTCGTGAGTCCTACGAGCCCGAGTCGCAGGTCAGGAATCCCCGCCGAAACCGAGGCGGCTCTTGGCCTCACCGGGCAGCACACGCATGAAGAGGACCTTGTTGAGGTCCACCAGGTGTTCGCCCTCCTCGGAACTGATGGAGTGAAACCCTCGGGCGCCGCTGAGGGCGTCGCTCAGTGATGACACCTCGGCGTCGTCAACGGAAAGCAGAAGCACGGCGCCCCCCTCAAGTCCCATCTCAACCCGTCGGCTCACGAGAGCACCTTCAGTGACGGCGAACTCTTGCCATCGCTGGTGTCCTCGGACGGGCTCCAGGCCGGCAGGCGGCGGATTTCGTCGAGGTGCTGCATCGACTCAGGCTGGTCGGTGAACTTGAGCAACTGCTTGCGGCCGTAACTGCGGAAGATGGCCACCCCCAGCGTCTCGTAGATAGTGCGCATGCCCCGGCTCGAGATGGTGGTGCGGATGACCTTGAACGACTCCGACGGGCGGTTTGTGGCCCACAGTGCGATTGCCTTCGGGAGGTTCTTGATGAATTTCCACTCGGTGGCAAGACGGAGCATGCGCCAGATGTTGGCCCGTACCTCCTTGCGTCCCAACTCCCATGAGCCCTTCTTCGAGTAGAAGCGCAGCATGTTCTTCCAGGTCTCCATCTGGAGCTGATAGGGCGTCATGAGCTTGGGCTGGATGATGCAGTGATGGCCGTCATACAGCGAGTAGTCGTCGGTCAGCACACGGCCCTCGGCGCGCATCTGCGTATCGAACGCGGTGCCCGGCAGGGTGGTGAGCATCATCATCTGGAGCGTGTCCACTTTGTGCAAAAGCGCAAAGTCCACCGTGGCGCGCACCGTCTCAGCCGTGTCGGTGTCGGCACCCACCACAAACATGCCGTGCACGCGGATGCCGTAGTCGTGGAGCAACTTGATGGAGGTCGTGATGTGCTCGACCGTCTGCTTCTTGTTGTACGAGTCGAGGCCCTCCTGCGTGATGCTCTCAAACCCGATGTACACCATGTAGCAACCCGAGTCGCGCATCAGCGCGAGCAGATCGTGGTCGGGCTCAAGGGTCTGCTTGCTCTTGTAGATCGAGTCGGCGCGGATCTGGGCGGTCCACTGCGGAGTAATGCCCTCGTCAATCATGGCGTGGAACAGGCTCTTGGCCTGCTTCTTGTCAACGATGAAGATGTCGTCGTAGAAGAACACACTCGCTGCATTGACCATGCGTAGCTCGGTCATCATGTTCTCCACCGAGCGAGTGCGCAGCTTGCGGCCAAACATCTTGATGACGCTGCAGAACGAGCAGTCGTACGGGCAGCCCCACTTCATCATGATGGGGTGCGTCACCATGCGCTCGTGACCCTCGAGCAGGTCGAGCGCCGGAAAGGGCAGTTCATCCAGATCGTCACCCGATGCCGGCGGGGCCTCGGGGTTGTCAATCTGCGTGCCCTCGGAGTCGAGGTACGACAGGCCCAGAATCTCGTGGAGGCCGTCAGGGTTGCGGTCGCCTCGAAACCACTCAATGAACTGCGCGAAGCCCACGTGACCCTCGCGTCGGATCACGTAATCGGTGTGCTGGAGCGCCTCATGCGACATAAAGGTGACGTGCGAGCCGCCGAACAGCACCGGAATACCCGCGTCGCGGCACTTCTTCGCGTAGGCGTAGCCCTCAAGCGTGGTGTTGGTGGTGGTGGAGATGCACACCAGGTCGGAACTGAGCACATCTTTCCAGTCAACCTCTACTCCGCGGATCAGCTCGCAGTAGATTCGCTGGTCAAGATCTGGATAGGCGTTGCGCGCGATGGCCGCGAGCAGGGGCAGGCCCAGCTTGGGCAGATTCGCGATCTCATAGATCGTCGCCCCACGTGGCTTCGGCTCGATGTACCGGATTTTCATTCGAATGCCTCCTACGTGGGGTAATCGTGAGCTTCAACGAGCTCGGTCAGCACCCCGCCTGATGAACGGGGATGGATAAAGGCCACCATGTGCCCGCCCAGCCCACGGCGTGGCGCCCTGTCAATCAACTCCGCCCCTCCTGCCGCCAGATCGCCGAGGGCGTCCTGAAGGTTGGGAACGGCGAATGCCACATGATGCACGCCCGGGCCGCGCTTCGCGAGAAACCGGGCGACACCGCCGTCGGGGCCGGTGGGGGCGATGAGCTCCACGTACGACGGACCGTCGCCCAGAAGCACCGCCTCCACACCCTGATCGGGCATGGTCTCGCGAATGGTCACATCCATGCCAAAACGCTCGGCGTACACGGGGATGGCGGCGTCGATGTCCTCGACGACGTATCCAACATGATGGATGAGGCCCAGATGCATCTCATTGATGGTAACGGAATGACCGTCAGACGCCTTCGCACCGCGTTATCCCGGGCGGAGCACCACAGGCTCCATGCGTGGATTGGGAAGCTCGCTGCGCCCGACCTTGGCGCACGGGCGGCCGTCCACCCGCACGATGTCCGCCGTGAAGTCATTTGATCCGAGCAGCAGGCTCGACCCCACGCCGTAGGCGTCCACCGGCACGCCCTGTGCCTCGAACGCCGCAATGCGCGTGGCATCAAATCCGCCAGAGGCCACGATGCGCACGGACGAGTGCCCGGCGTGGTCGAGCGCGTCGCGCACCTTGTGCACGAGTTCCGGCACCACGCCTGTCGGAGTGAAGCGGCCCATCTCCTGCCACAGACTGCGATCAACCATGGTCGCAGCGGTATCGAGGCGCACACCCCACAACTGGTCACCCAGCGCGTCGGCTACCTCGAGCGACGTGCGCACCGAATCGTTCTCGTAGTCCACGAGCACGATCACGTTCAGGTCGGTTGCGTACCGATCTGCAAATCGGCGCGCCGCGAGCACGGTGTCGCCGCCATACGCAGCGATGAGCCCATGGGGCACGGTGCCCATGCCCCGGCCGCCCCACCACGATGCCTGGGCATCAGTGCTCACGCCGATGGCGCCGGCCACGTGCGCGGCCCAGCCGTCACCGGTCTGCACCTGCCAGTGATCGAATCTGGCGGGGAAGTACATGATGGGCTTGCCGTGGGCGGCCTCAACCACGGCGCACACGTTGCGGCTGATCAGCGTGCGCCGGCCCAGTACACCCAGCACCAAGGTCTCAAGGTGTGCAAACAGCGCGTAGTCGCCCTCAATGCTCAGCACCGTTTCCCACGGGGCGACCTCGTCACCGTCAAAGAGGGCCTTCACCTCAATGGCGTCACCCGCGGGCTCCCATCCGCCGGGGGTACGGCGCCCTGCGCAGAGCGCCAGGATGGCGATGGCCTCATCAACCCCGCCCAGCACCGCGTGCTCGCGCTGGAACACCTGCATCAGCACCCGCGGGTGGTGGTCGTCGGTCTCCAGCACCTCGCGTGTAAACGTGAAGTAGGCGTCGCTGTAGTACCCGTCGCGCATGCGCTCAACGGGCAGTTGAAAGGTGGCCGGCCGAAGCCGCGGTCGATCCGGGGCGGGGCTCAGGTGCGATCCTCCGGTCCATCCGGCGGAAGGTCGCGGGGGCGCGATGACCACACGAGGCCCACACCCGCAAGCGCCACCAGGCTGATGGCGATGGCAATGACTGCCGGCCACTGACTGTCGCCACCGGAGCCACCCGCCGGTGCGGCCTCTGCCGCACTTGCCACGATGGTCACACTCGATGCCGGGCCGGGCCGGTTGACTGCGGTCTCCGCGGCCGCAGCGCCCGGAGCTTCGGGCGGTCCGGTCCAGCGCTTTACCGTGCCGCTCGATGTGGTCTGCCATGCCGGCCACACTGCGGTGCCCTCACCGAGGGGCGTGCCCAGCACCGTGAAGTCGGCGTACTGGCTGGGGGGGATCACACCACCGCTCCAGATCACACCGCCCAGGCGCCCGTCGGGGCGCGTGATGATCTTTGTGGTCCAGCCAGGCGCGTCGGCCACGGCGTACACCGTGATCTCGGGTGGAAATCCAACGCGGATCTGCGTGGTGGTGAGCCCCTCCTCGGCCGGCACGCGCACTGTGAACTCGGTCGGCTGCTGTTTCACCGCGATGGCGGGGAGCACACTCACGTGCGCCTGAGCGACCGGGGCTGCGGCCAAGGGCACAAGCGCTGCGGCGAGTACCAGCCGGGACATCTTCATGCGGTTATCTCCGCCTGCTCTGCGCGCAGGATCTCGTTCATCGCCGCCCTGCCAACGGCCAGTTCGGCCTCATTGGGTTCGCGGGTCACGAACCCTGCCTGAATGGCATGGCCCGCGCCGTGAATCACCCTGGCCACAGGGTGACGGGGGTTTCGCTCGGCAAACGAAAACGCTTCGACCGACACGCCGATGCCAGCCACCAGGGCACCCGCCCGCACCAGCGCACGTCGTCGCATTCCGGGCACCCTGCGCGCCACGATATTGCCGATCGCACCACTCACCAAGAGCGGCAGCACCAGGTTGCTGCCGCAGCGGGGGTGCACCTTGGGATCGGCTGCATTTGTATCGAGCCCCGCGGCACCTGCGCGCTCGTAGGCGGCGATGCTCTTGTGCTCCACGGCGTGCCACCGCGATGCGGGGCTCATGCGCAGCATGATGAGCATGGGCGCCAGACTCAGAGTGGCGGCGGCGGCCTCTTTGAGCACCACGCTCCTGATGCGCCTGCGGGCGATTGCCCCGGCGATCATCGTGGCAGCCACGACGATGCCCACCGGCGCATCCTCCATGGCCAGACGTGCCTCGGTCATGCTGGCGCGCGCGGCGGAAACGGCCATCATCGACTCGGCCATGCGGATGACCCCGCGGGCAAGTGGAACGCGCTCGAATATGCCGGCGGCGATGCGTGGGCGGGGGCCGGAGCCCACCACCACCTGGCCATCGTCATCTACCACGGCGATGGCCCACGATGTGGGTCCGCTCACCAACAGGCCATTGGCAAGTGCCATGCCACCAAGCCGCAGGCGCGGCGAATCGTCACTCATGGCGTGCTCCGTCGTGCCTCGGTGCGCCGCTCCTGAGCCATGCGATCGCCCTGACCTGTCATGTCGGTGTAATGCATGAGCGCTGCCAGCCCGGCATGGCCGGCCTCGTCGCGGATGGCAGTGAGCATGTCCTGCGCCACCCGACGGTACGCGGCGTGCCCCTGTGGCTGGCTGCGCAGCTCGATCAGGTGCATGGCCTCTCTGGCATTCATGCGCATTGCGAAGCGGATGCGGTGGCTCATGGTCACCGCGTACGGGGCCTCGTCCGGTACGACGGTGATGAGGTCACGCCACAGGGTGGCTGAGGCCTCGTGCACCCGCGCGAATTCGTCGGCAACACTTGCAGCCTCGGCGTCGGGCGACGGCTCCCACCCCAACGTGGCACCCAGCGGCTGTGCCTCCAGCGTGAGCAGACGATGCCGTTGGAGATCGCGGTAGGCGCCGTAATCACAGGTGATCTCAAAGAGGTACTCGGTGGCCTCCAGTGCCCGACCCGGGCGCTCCCGGCGGTCGGAGCGCCCATCGGCCCACGCTGCGAGCATGCGCGAGCGCTCGGAGTGGGGCAGCGCCAGCACGCGGGCGCGCACCTCGTCGAGCGGCAGGCCCGACGACGGCCACAGCGCGTGAGCCAGCACACGGGCCTCGCCGTCGGGGTCGAACTCGAGCAGGCACACCACCGACCCATCATCGAATGCCCCGCCGGCATCGAGCACCGACGCGGCCATGGTGGTCGCACGATCATCGGTGGCCCTGCGGTACAGGCCGTGACGCTCGCCGCGGTCTTCGCGATCCACCCGGGTGAGGAAGTCGGGGATTACGTGGCGCAGTGCGGTGAGCACCTGGTCGCCCACCTCGTGGGCCTCGGCCAGGGGATGCGCACGCAGACGCATTACCAGCGACTCCCAGGCCTGCCCGCTTGCGTACACGCCCACGTTGGCCGTGGTGGCCGCGGGCAGCATGCCGCGCACCGCATCCAGCGCCCGGGCGCGAAGCGCACGCATGGCTGCGGCATCGTCGGTCGCTGATGCCTCTGTGGCCATGAGGTGGTCAAACACCACGGCGTTCAGGCGTGCGTAGGTGGCGAACGAATCGTCAAGTACCTGCTCGTAGCTGCTCAGCAGATCGGGGTCAGCAGCAATGCCGGGCGGCCGCACGTACTTCCAGCGGCCGTTCACCTGAGTGTCGTAGGGCACGTACCGCGTGGACTGCTCCAGATAGCTGGCCAGGCGCCCCCACTCGATGACCTTGGTCAGCACGTTGCTCACGCCCTCGATGGCCACGTGCGCGCCACCCAACTGCGCCACAGAGTCATCCCCGTAATCGGCGAGCACCCGCTGGAAGAACTCGCGGGCCCGGTCGGCCCCGACCTCGGGCTTACCCGCCGCCGCCGCGCCTCCGCCGGGAATGAACTCGTCCAGCAGGATGCGCCGCACCGAGTTGGCCGACCGTGAGTAGCGCGCGAACAGCGCGCCCTTTACGGCCTCGGGCAGGTGGGTGAGTGCGAATACCGGCCCCACGGGGTCGGTGACGTAGGGCGCGATCCGCGCCCGCTCGTCGGGGGTGAGGTCGTCCCCGGCGCTCATCGCATCAGGAGATGTCGTCGTCCACGGCCTCGGCCGCGCCCAACTCGCGCCGTCCCGAGAAGAGGTCGTTCAGGCGATCGCGAATCTCAAGGTCGCCGTGATAGCGGGCCACCATTGACCACTCGTCAGCCAGCATCACGGGGATACCCTCGACTTCGCGCTCGTCATCGGCGATGTCGTCGTCGATGTCAAGAGGGATGTCAATCGTGTGGTGGCCGTCGGTAAAGAAGTAGTCGTTCAGGCGCTCACGGATGTCGGCGTCCTTGCTGACGACGGCAATCTCCACCCACGTGGCGGCCAGCATCGCGATCTCGCCGGTGCGCGTGCGCACGACCGCGCGCTCGTGGTCGTGGTCGCCGTGCGAATGCCACGACACCTCCTCGGTGAGGCCGGCGTCGAGTGCCTGCGACAGGCGGTGGGGAATCCCCTCATGCATGAGCGACGAGCGCAGCATGTACACCCGCTCGTCCGAATCGTCGGGCAGCGTGACGCGGAAGCCCTCCTCCTCGACGGCCGTACCGCCATTGGCGGCGATCAGTTCGCCCACCGCGCGCAACGGATCGTCCTGCCTGCCCTGCGCCCGCTCGCCCGATGACTGTGCCTCGGCGTAGCGGAAGAGCCTGCGGAACTCCGCCTGGGACATGGGTCCGATCTCCACCTCGATAGTCACGCGTACTCCTCCCGGTCATCAACGGGCGGCATGGTGTCAGACGCCGCACTCCTCTGCGCCTGTTCGCGTAACTGGTGAAGGTGCGCGGCATATGCGGCCTCGGTACCCACGGCACCGGGCTCAAAGAACGTGATGCCCTCCATGCCCTCAGGCATGCAGGAGTGCCCGGTCACGCGGTCGGGCACCGAGTGGGGATTGACGTACCCGGTGCCGTGCCCCAGATTGCGTTTATTGGTGCCGCTCGCATCGCGCAGCGCAAGCGGCGGGGCCTTGGCCCCCTCCGCCTCCACGAGCGCCATGGCCGCGTTGATGCCCTGGTATGACGCATTGCCCTTCGGTGCCAGCGCCATGTAGGTCACCGCTTGCGCCAGATTGATGCGCGCCTCGGGCATGCCCACAAACTCCACTGCGCGCGCAACAGCCACGGCCACCTCGATGGCCCGCGGGTCGGCGTTGCCAATGTCCTCGCTGGCCAGCACGATGATGCGCCGGGCGATGAACTTCGGGTCCTCGCCCCCCTGCAACATCACTGCCAGCCAGTACAGGGCGGCATCGGGGTCGCTGCCGCGCATGCTCTTGATAAAGGCCGAGATCACGTTGTAGTGCTGATCGCCGCCCTTGTCGTACACCACGGCCCTGCCGCCGGCGCGCTCCACGACGACGGTCGTGATGGGTCCATCCCCGGCAAGCCCGGCAGATGCCTCCAGCAGGTTGAGCGCAAAGCGCGCATCGCCGCCACTGCGCGCCACCATGGCGTTTCGTGACTCCTCTGCCACCGCGACTGACCCCCCGAGCCCCCGGGGGTCGGCGATCGCACGGTCGATGAGGTCGGCGATCTCCTCATCGGTGAGCGACTCCAGCACTAACACGCGCATGCGCGACACCAGCGCGGCATTCACTTCGTAATACGGGTTCTCGGTGGTGGCACCGATGAGGGTCACCACCCCCTCCTCCACGGCGGGCA
>SYFI01000159.1 GCA_005800465.1 Actinomycetota bacterium
CCACCGTGAACTCGGCGCGAACCTTCACGCGCGTCTCGGTGGCGGTGTGCAGCAGGCGGTCCACCTCTCCAGGCGTCAGCGGCGGCGGGCGGTGGTCGTCATTCTTGGTGGCGCCCACGAAGCCCGTGACTCCCGGGGTGTTCTTCACGAGCGACCAGGCGTCGTCGTCGCCCATGTCCATGTTCACCAGAACGTACCCGGGGAGCGTACGACGCTCGGTCTGGATCTTCTGGCCGTCCTTATTGGTCTCCACCACCTGCTCCGTCGGGATGACGATGCGGCGAATTGAACTCTGGCGCCCCATCGTGACAATGCGGCGTTCGATATTGGCCTGGACCTTCTTCTCGTGGCCCGAATACGTGTTGATGACATACCAGCGCAGCAATGAACCTCCTAGAAGATGGCGTCGATGAGCGCGCTCATCAGTGTGTCGATGACGCCGAGGTAAATCGCGACGACGGCGACGAAGATAATGACGACGGCCGTGGCTTGGAACAACTGAGCCCGGTTCGGCCAGGTCACCTTTTTCAGTTCGATGATGACTTCGCCGAGGAAGCGTCGGCTACGCCCCTCCTGCACAGACTTCGTCACCGATCCGGGCTTGTCGGTCTTTGGCTGGCGGCGGGGGCGTGTTTGGGCCTTCCGCCCGCCGTCAGACTTCTTAGGCTTTTTCGCAGGGACGGGCGGCTCAGCGCCACCCGGGCCGGGCTCGCCGGAGTCCTGCCCTTTTGAGGGTCGGATACGTGCCATCTGTTCGGCGTCTACTCGTTCGTCGCGGTCCGGTGGACAGGGCCGGAGGGACTTGAACCCCCACCCCCCGGTTTTGGAGACCGGTGCTCTACCACTTGAGCTACGACCCTCTGTCCCATATGCCGGTTACCCGGCGGGAAATGCTTACCGCGTCTCGCGGTGCTCCGTGTGTCGGCCACACCAGCGGCAGTACTTTGACAGGGACACGCGGTCGGGCGTGTTGCGCCTGCTTTTATTCGACTGGTAGTTGCGCCTTTTGCAGTCTTGGCACGCCAGAGTCACGGCGATGCGCTGGCCGGTCTTACCCACAGTGAAGCCTCCGGTTGCTTGCGGGTGCGGGAAGGTACCACAGCGCCGGGCCGAGGTTCTGCGGACATGCCCGAGGCCCGGTAGCCTCACCCCATGACGACTGAGTGGAGCACCTGGTACGCCACGGAGGATCCGACCGCGTGGGTGCTCCCCCGCATCCTCTCTGATCGGGCCAAGGCACACCCGGACCGACCGTACATACGTTTCGGGGATGGCGACTGGGTGACCTACGGCGAGATCGACCTTCGGGCCAACCGCATCGCCAATGCACTCATCGCCCGTGGGTTGCAGAAGGGCCAATGCGTGAGCACCCTCATGCCCAACTCGGTTGATCAGGTGGCGCTGTGGTTCGGCATCCTCCGCGCCGGGGGCGTGCAGTCGCCCATCAACCTGGCCTATCGCGGGGACTTCCTCTCATGGGTGATCAACCTGCCGGAGTCCCGGTTCCTGGTGATCAGCAACGACCTGCTGGACCGCCTGGACAAGGTGGCCGATGAACTGCCCCTGCTGGAGCACGTGTTCCTGTGGTCGTCCGACGCACCGCATGGTCCCAACCCGAAGGTGAACTTCGAACCCTTCGCGGCGCTGGATGACGCACCGGACACCGACCCAGATGTGGAGGTGACCTGGGTGGACGACGCGCGGGTGATGTTCACGTCGGGCACCACCGGCCGCAGCAAGGGCGTGATCAAGCAGCACGCGTCCGACTACTTCTCGGGCCGCACCTACAACGAGGTGTGCGGCGTCACCGAGGACGACATCTTCTACACCTGCCTGCCGCTCTTCCACAGTAACGCCCAGATGCTCAGCTGCTACCCGGCCATGATCGCCGGCGCGCGCATTCAGATATCGACCCGGTACTCGTCAACCAACTTCTGGCGCGAGGTCACCGAGTGCGGCGCGACCATCCTCAACACGGTGAGCGCCATGAACTACTTCCTCTGGAATACCCCGCCGGGCGAGTACGACCATGCACACAAGGTGACGCGCATCATGGCCATGCCGGCGCCCAAGGACATCTACTACGAGTTCAAGGAGCGCTTTGGCATTCGCTGGCATGAGGGCTACGGCCTGACCGAGACCGGCATGGTCACCTATGTGCCGCCGGGCATTGAGAAGCCGGGTTCGTGCGGCATGGCGAGTCCCGGGTTTGAGGTGAGCGTGGTGGAGCCGGGCACCGACCGGCCTGTGCCGAGCGGCACATCGGGTGAGATCGTGGTGGACATGAAGTTGCCCAACATCGTGATGCGCGCCTACGCGGGCATGCCCGAGAAGACCGCCGAGGACTTCAAGAACCTCAAGCTGCACACCGGCGATCTGGGGCAGATGGATGACGACGGCTACCTGTACTTCATGGACCGCGTGAAGGACTACATCAGGCGCCGCGGCGAGAACGTCTCATCGATGGAGGTAGAGCGCATCGTGGCGAGCCACCCCGGCGTGCTCGAGGCCGCAGCCGTTGGCGTGGCAGCCGACGAGGGTGCGGGCTCGGAGCAGGAGATCCTCATCTGCGTCGTGCCGCGCGAGAACCCGCCCGACCCGCATGAGCTGCTCACCTACTGTGCCGACAAGATGCCGTACTTCGCCGTGCCCAGGTACGTGAGGTTTATGGAAGATCTACCCAAGACCCCCACCGAGCGCGTGCGCAAGGTGGAGCTTCGTGAGATGGGCCTCGGAGACGATACGTACGACCGTGCCGTGAGCGGCCCTGAGGTCAAGGCCTGATGGACGACGAGCTGGATCTGGGCGAGGCCGCCGCGTTCATCCTGGGTGCCCGCCCGGGGCTCAACGAGGACGACGTGTGGACCGTGCTCAAGGAGATCGGCGATCCGCCCGTGCGAAATGCCGACGGCATGGCGGTGGATCTCATCACGCGGCTGCACCCGGGGATCCGGGCCAAGGATGTGAAGGTGACACTTGATGAATGGCGCGAGTACGCGCGCCTTGCCGTGGAGAGCGACTGGGAATAAGGGCGGGGACCCCGCGGCGTGGTCACCGGCCCAGCGGGTATGGGATTCGGCGCGGGCAGGATCCCCGGCTGCGACGGTCCGCCCACTAATCACCCAGTGGGCCTCCGGTCTTCTTCGCATTCCGTTATTGGCGGGCTGGGGATGCCTTGCCGAGGAGGATGTCCTTTGCCGTAGTGAGTGCGACCGTCATGTCCTTTGCACGCGCCTGCAGATCGGGGTGCAGGTCGGCCACGCGATCAGGGTGGCAGCGCACCACCTGCTTGCGAAAAGCGCGGTCCACCTCCGGCGGTGACGGGCGCGGGCCGAGACCCAGGAGGTCGGCGGCCTCTGCCGCACTGGTGGGAGCGGCGACCGAGCTGCCCTGCTTCACATCGATGAGCCCCTGCGCCAACTTGCGAAGGCGTGCCTTCTCGGCCTGCACGTCGCCCCACTCGTCGTCGAGCCGGGCCTGCTCGTGGGCCAGGTGGACGCGCTCCTCACGCACCTCCTCTGCCAATGAGGCGAGGCGGAGGTCACAACCACCGACGTCCTCGCGCATGGCCTCGAGCATTGTCTCGGGGTCCGCCGTGGCCGGTGCGTCCTCGGGCACTGTGCGCCCCTGCCCCGACTGCCCCTGCCGCACGAGGGCGATGACCTCGTCCAGGCGGTGATGTGCGGAGTTCGCCATCGACGGTCCGTCGGATGGCGCGAGACGCACCAACGCCAGTGACTCCCATGACGGGTCGGCAAGGAAGGCGGCCGACGACCGGCCGGCGAGCATCACCCTGCGCTCGGGGTTGGCGTGGTGACCGAGCAGTGCGAAATGGGCATCGGGGGTGCCGCTGCCGCGAAGTGCGGCGATCTCTTCGGCCAGATCGTCGAGCCGGCGTGCAACCTCGCGTCCGTCGGGGCCGTCGGCGCGCACCGCGCGTGCGGCGGCCAGTGCAGAGTCCAGGCCCTCGGCGCCCTCGGTCTGGCCGACGGCGAGCACCGACCACCAGCGGGTCCACGGGTCGTCGTCGGATGCACCCGCCAGCACGCGACCGGCCTCAGCCGGAAAGTCGAGCGCGAGCATGGCGGCGGCGAGGTTCGGCCGCGCGGTGCGGTCGCCCATGGCCACCGCGGTAGCGAGCAGGGCCACCTGTCGCCAACGCGCGGCATCGCCGCGTTGCGGAGCGGGGCCCGCTGCTCGTGTGAAGGGGTCGGCCACGCCGGGCACGGTAGTGCAGCCCCGGCACGAGGTCGTCACCAGAGGTGGCAGATTTATGACTATATGGTGACTAGAATGGGCCCCATGGCCACAACCGTGCAGACACACGTACCCGTGCATGAGGCGAAGGCGAAGTTCTCGGAGATGATCCGGCGCGTCGGAGAGGGCGAGGAGATCGTCATTACGAGCCACGGAATGCCCGTGGCCAAGTTGGTGCCGCCGGAGCCACAGAAACTCTCGGGCGAGGCCGCCGTCGCAGCAATTCTCGAGACACGGCGGGCGATTGCGATCCGCATCACGCCGGAGGAGATCCGTGAGTGGATCGATGATGGGCGGATGTGACGACCGATTTCGTCCTGGATGCCTCAACCACGATCACGCTCTACCTCGAGGACGAGGAGGCGCACATGGTGGTGCCCGTCCTGAACGCCATGTGCAACGGATCCGTTGTGGTCCCGGGCATCTGGTCGTTTGAGATGAGCAATATCCTCGTTACTGGAGTGAGGCGAGGCAGGTTCAGCGCAGCGAAGGCGGCGCGTCTCGCAGACGACCTGAGCCGGCTGCGACTCGTGCACGACGAGCGCCCGGTCGATATCGGCGAACTTGCGGCATACGGGGCGGCCAACTGCCTCACGGGGTACGACGCGGCGTACCTGATGACCGCCCTGCGACGCGGCATTGCGCTGGCCACGAACGACCGGCGGCTCGCCGACGCCGCCCGGGCTGCGGGCGTCCCTCTTATCGCCTGAGCCATTATCGGGCCGCAATCTGCGGGACGCTGCCACCATCAGGCCATGCCCAACCGACTCGCCGACGAAGCCTCCCTGTACCTGCGCCAGCATGCGGACAATCCCGTGGACTGGTGGCCGTGGTGCGACGAGGCATTCGCCGAGGCCCGTGACCGCGACGTGCCGGTGCTGCTTTCGGTGGGCTACTCGTCGTGCCACTGGTGCCATGTGATGGCGCACGAGTCATTTGAGGACCCGACAACCGCGGGAACGGTGAACGCCGATTTCGTTCCCGTGAAGGTAGATCGCGAGGAGCGCCCCGACGTTGACGCGCTCTATATGCAGGCCACGCTGTCGATGACCGGCCAGGGAGGCTGGCCCATGACCGTGTTCCTTACCCCCACCGGCGAGCCATTCTGGGCAGGCACTTACTTTCCACCGGAGCCCCGGCATGGCATGCCGTCATTCCTGCAGATCTTGGATGGTGTGACCGAGGCCTGGCGCGAGCGCCGTGGCGAGGTGATGGAGCAGGCGGGGATGCTGGCGCGGGGCATCCAGCAGCAGAACGCCGTGACGCCTGTGTCGGGACCCCGTGGCCGGGAGGTCATCGGCGAGGCCCTGGCCGCCATGGACGAGCGGTACGACATGGTCAATGGCGGGTTCGGAGGAGCACCCAAGTTCCCACCATCCGTGGCACTCGACTTCCTGCTGCGCCGCGCATGGGCCGATCCTGCCGATGCGAATGCACGTGGCATGGCCGCTGGCACCCTGCGGGCCATGGCAGCCGGTGGGGTGTTCGATCAGATCGGTGGCGGGTTCCACCGCTACGCCGTGGACGCAATCTGGTTGGTGCCCCACTTCGAGAAGATGCTGTACGACAACGCGCTCCTTCTTGGTGACTACGCCCTCGGTGCACGGGTGCTTGACGATCCGGCACACGCGGCGACGGCCGAGGCCATCGCCGGGTACCTGTTGCGCGAGATGCGTGTGGACGGTGGTGCATTTGCCGCGGCGCAGGATGCCGACTCTCCTGGTGGCGAGGGTGCGTTCTTCACGTGGACGCCGGATGAGATCACCGCGGTGCTTGACCCCGCCGATGCCGAGGGCGCACTGGCGCGATTCGGTGTGACCGACCGCGGCAACTTTGAGGGGCGCACCATCCTCCACGTGGCCGATCCGACGCACGATGTGACGGCGGCCGCGTGCAACCGGCTGCTGACGGCACGTGGTACGCGACCTGCCCCGGACCGCGACGACAAGGTCATCGCATCGTGGAATGGCCTCGCAATCGGCGCTCTGGCCACGGCGGGTGGCATGCTCGACCGGCCGGAATGGGTGGATGCGGCCCGGGCTGCAGCACGATTTGTGCTCGAAGAGATGGTGGTGGACGACCGGCTGATGCGGGTACACGCACACGGCCGCGCGCGCCATCTAGGCACCCTCGACGACCACGCCGATCTCGCAGATGGCCTGCTCGCCCTTTACGCGCGCGACTTCAACCCCGACTGGCTGCTGGCTGCGCGCGCGCTTGCCGACGCCATCATCACCCTGTTCGCCGCGCCCGAGGGCGGATTCTTCCTCGCAGGCAGCGACGCGCCCGCCTTGGTTGCCCGCACCCGCAATCTCGAGGACCACCCCACCCCATCCGGCAACGCCCAGGCGGCATGGATGATGGCCCGCCTGCACCTGCTCACCGGCGATACCCGGTACGCACGGGCAGCCGAGGGCGCCGTGGCGCTGGTGACCGGTTCGGTGGCCTCGTGGCCCCACGCATTTGGACGGGCCCTCGCCACCATCGACCTGCTGACCTCGCCTCCGATGGAGGTGGCCATCTCAGGGCCACTGGACGACCCGGCGACGCACGTGCTCGTGTCTGCGGCGCAGGGTGCCGTGGGGCCGTACGCGGTGATCGCCGCAGGAGATCCCGCCGACGCCCGGGCAGTCACGGCGGCACCACTGCTTGCCAATCGCCCGCTGGTGCATGGCCTGCCGACCGCGTATGTATGCAGCGGGTTCGCCTGCCGCGCGCCTCTCACCGATGCCGACGCCCTCGCCAGCACTATCGCCGCCACCTGACCGTTAACGGGGCAGAGCGGGCCACCACGGCTATTCTTCGCCCATGGCCGACCTTGACGAAATCCAGACCATGATCGAGGTCGCGCTCCCGGGTGCGGTCGTCGAGGTGCAGGACCACGGTGGTGGCGACCATCTGGCCGCCGTCGTGGTTGCACCGCAGTTCGCCGGCATGAGCCGGCTTGAGCAGCACAAGGCCGTCTACGCGGCCGTCCAGGCGCGCATCGACGACGGCGCCATCCACGCACTCGCCCTGAAGACACGGCTACCGGAGGACGCATGAGCGACGTCACGGCCATGAGCGACGAGGAGATCCTCGCGCAGATCAAGGCGGAGACCGCGGGCAGCCGCATCTTTCTCTACATGAAGGGCTCGCCTGACGCGCCCGCCTGCGGCTTCTCAATGCGCGTGGTGCAGATGCTGAGCTACCTCGAGGTGGAGTACGGCTCACGCGACATCCTTGAGGACGCGCGCGTTCGGCAGATCCTGTCGACGTGGTCGGACTGGCCCACCATTCCGCAGCTGTTCGTGGACGGCACGCTGGTTGGCGGATGCGACATCGTCACCGAGCTCTTCGAGGACGGCGAGCTGCAGCAGATGCTTCCCGGCGCGAAGGCCTCGTAGGCGTCATGTCAAGTCACCCCGTGGAGTTCTCAGAGGACCTGCAGGACACCCCGCCGGCGATCCGCATCGGGCTCTCCCGCGCTGGAGTAACGCGCTCCGCCAAAGCCATCCGCATGGGGTTCGGCGGCAGCGAGCACTTCATGGATGCCGACGTGGAGTGCTTGGTTGATCTCGACCCCGACCAGAAGGGCGTGCACATGTCACGCTTTGAGGAGGAGGTCAACGAGGCCATCGATCAGGTGTTCATCGGCGAGAGCGCAGTTGCCATTGAGCAGCTGGCGGAGAACATCGCCCGTCGAGTGGTGGAGCGCCAGGGTGCGCTTCGCGGCACCGCGACCATCCGTGCGCGCTACCCCAAGGAGCGCCGCACTCCCGTGACCAACGTGCCCACTCAGGAGATGTACGGGCTCATCGGCATGGCATCGGCCCGCCCTGGGCACTCACGACGTGCCGTCGGCGTATCGGCGCAGGGGATGAATGCTTGCCCCTGTGCACAGGGTCTGGTGCGCGAGCAGGCTGAGGCGGCGTTGTCGGCCGACGGATTCACCGATGACGAGATCGCCCGCATCGTCGCCCGCGTGCCCATCGCCACCCATAACCAGCGCGCACGCGGCACCCTCATCGTGGGTGTCCCCGGGATAGTGGACATCCCCGCCGACGACCTCATTGCCATCGTCGAGGACGGCATGTCATCGGAGATCTACGAACTGCTGAAGCGGCCCGATGAGCTGTACGTGGTGGACCGCGCGCACCGTCGTCCCCGCTTTGTGGAGGACAGCGTGCGCGCAATGATCGCCGGGGTCATTGAGCAGTTTCCCGGCCTGCCGGACGACGCCTTCGTGTCGGCGAATCAGGAGAACTACGAGACCATCCATACCCACGACGTCGAGGCCGCGCGATACGGCGTGCTGGGGCAGATGCGAGCCGAGGTGGCAGGTGGCGAGCACTCCAGCCGACACCTCACTGTTACGGAGTGGCTCGACGCCTAAGTTGCTGCGCCGTTCTTGCGTCCGAACTGGATGCGGCTCTCATCCCCTCGTACCAAGCGCACGATGTTCTCGCGGTGCTTATAGATGACAAACACGCCCGCCAGCGCGATGAAGACAACGTACGACCACGGCGCGCCGAACACGTAGGCAAGCGGAGCGGCCGCCAGGGCGGCGACGATGCTCGCCACAGACACGTAGCGCGTGAACACCACCAGCAGGATCCACAGCACCAGCAGTACGCCACTTGCGGCGGGCACCAGGCCAATCAGTGCGCCCGCTCCCACGGCCACGCCCTTGCCGCCCGTGAAGTGGGTCCATACCGGGAACACGTGACCCAGAATCGCGAGCGCCGCGGCTGCGACGGGCCACGGGTTGTCGGTGAGCGCCACGGCGACGAGCACCGCGGCAGCCCCCTTGGCGATGTCGAGCACCATCACCGCGACGCCCGCCGTACGCCCGAGGGTGCGGAACACGTTGGTGGCCCCCAGATTGCCGCTCCCCGCTTCGCGCAGGTCAACTCCGTGCAACTTGCCGGCGATCAGCGCGAAGGGGATGGAACCCAGGAGGTAGGCGAGGACGAGCGCGAGCGCCTGGTTCACGGATCCCCGGTGACGTCGGGAGTTGGCTGGCGGTTCTCGAAGAGCCGTCGGCGGGCCATGATGAAGTAGTAGGCGCCCGACAGCACGGTGAGCACCACGGCCAGCCACAGCAGCACGTCGTACTGCCACTGCTGTCCCACCTGCAGGATGACCCAGGCGATGGCCACGTTCTGGCTGACGGTCTTCGCCTTGCCGAACCGGCTTGCGGGAATGACCAGGTTCTCGCTGATTGCCACGAGCCTGAGGCCGGTCACCGCGAACTCGCGGGTGATGATGACCATGGCGATCCACGCGCTGACCTGTGACACCTCCACCAGACACAGCAGTGCGCCGGTCACCAGCAACTTGTCGGCTAGCGGGTCGAGGAATGCTCCCGCCACCGTGACCTGTCCGCGGGATCTCGCCAACCACCCATCAAGCGAGTCGGTGCCAGCGGCAATGACGTACAGCCAGAAGGCGGCCCACCGGTCGATGGTGCCATCCATGAGGATGAGCGCCATCACAACCGGGATCAGCGCGATGCGGGCGGCGGTCACCAGGAGTGCCGGATTCATTGACGTGCGGGCGGACACGTCCGGGAGATTAGGCGGCGGCGGAACCTCACCACCCGATCTCCCCCGCACACGGTGCGATGCTGGCCCGCACCATGAGTCGACTTCTCGCATCCGCAATCACAATTGCCGTACTTGCCGTGCCCGCCATGGGATCGGCGGCGGCACCCATCGTGTGGGTGCAGGCCGGTCATGCATCCCCTGGCGAGCCCGGCTACTCGGCGCAGACCGGGGCCGGTGGCGGGCCATTCGGCAGCGAAATCGCGTTCAACCTGAAGGTGCGCGACGACATGGTGGCCCGCCTGAAGGCAGCCAAGGTTGATGCCCGCCCGCTCGTGAGCAAGGTCATGCCGATGGGCGCAGCCGGCGCCACGTTCATCTCGATCCACGTCGACTCGCCGGGCGGCGGTGCAGGGGTGGGACGGGCG
>SYFI01000160.1 GCA_005800465.1 Actinomycetota bacterium
AGCAAGCGGGTGCGGGTGGCACCGCGGAAGGCAGCCGTTACGGGGTAGCCGGTACTGGGCCGTCGGCACGGCGGTGCTGGGTCCGGGGCGAGGTGAGGCCCGATCAAGACATACGGCTGCGGGATCAATCCATGGGGAGCGCGTTCCCCGGGCGATGGCGACAGAGCAGGCGCATGGAGTGATCTGCGCCAGTCCACAGGCAGAGCCCTGCTGGCTCAATCGCCCCCGTGTGCGCAGACCACACTCAGCGTTTGCAGGGAAGGCTCCGATCAGCCGGGTGCGTTTGGAACCTCTGTAGGCACGACACCTAACCGCGCTTCTTCAGGCCCATCAGCACGAACCACATCAGCACCAGCACCATGCCGCAGATGCCGGCCACAGCCAGCATCCCGAGCGCCAATCCCACGAGGATCCCCACGAAGGCCATGCCGGTGAGCACGGCGAGCGTGATGGCGACACGGCGACTGGGTCCTGCGGGTTCCGACATGCCCGCACGCTAGCCGAGGAAGCGCGGGGTGGTGCCGTGCAACATATTCGCCCATCCACTCCCGGCCCCCGGGGGTACCGGTACATTCCCGCCCCGTGGCGATTCCCCAACCTGCCCGCGTCGCGTCCGCCGCCCTTCTTGCCGGTGGTGTTGCCCTTCTCATCGGCTCCGGTGGGGCCAGCGGCGTGAGCGCAACTGAACTTCACTGCATCGCCGCCACTGATTCGCAGGCGCTCGACGCACAGTTGGCAGCGGCCGGAAGCCCGCTGGCCGGCAACGGCGCAGTCTTCGTGCGCGAGGGCATGGCCAACGGCATCGACCCGCGCTTTCTCGTGGCCATCACGGCGCAGGAGACGATGCTCCAGACGTACGGGCCCGCGCAGGAAATCCACAATGCATTCGGCCTGGGGCCCGGCATCGTGTTCCCCAACGAGGCGGCTGCCATCACGATGGCGGCCCGCACCCTCGGCAACTACGCGGCGGACGGCCTCACCACCATCGGGGCCATCAGCGGTCGATGGGCGCCGGTGGGCGCCAGCAACGATCCCCAAGGGCTGAACGCCGGCTGGTCGGATGGCGTGGGCACGTTCTTCGCCGCACTCGGCGGCGACCCCATGCTGCCGGTGCTCACCACGGCGCAAAACCCCGCACCCACGTGCGCACCCGCCGGATCGACCGCGGCCCCCGGGGCATCGATCAGCACTCCGGCAATCATCCCGGCAGTCACGCCCACCGACGGCCCGGCCATGGTCACCATCTGGGGCGGCCTCGCACCTGCCACAACCGGTCCGGGTCTGGCGCAGGGTGGCGACCCCGCCACGCGACGCCCCGCCGTTATTGACGGGTTCGCGTTCCCCCTCGCCCCGCCCGCATCGTCGCCCGTGCGATATGTCGATGCCGCCAACCAGCCGGTGGTACTCACGTCCGCCCCCGGCGTCACGGTGGTCGCCCCCTTGGGCGGCCGGCTGCGCATTGCCTCGGCGGCTGACCAGCGAAGTGGCATCGGCTTCTGGATCGTCTCCACCGGTGGCGACCGAGTCGGCCTTGGCGCGCTTGCCGCATATGAGGACGGCCTGAGCGAGGGCGTCGTCGTGCCGACCGGTCAGATTCTCGGGCACTCCAACGGGTCTCTCGCAGTCGCATGGCGACGCGGGCGTGTACCCGTGGCCACATTCCCGCTGCTCAGCGCCACGCGTCCGTCCGACTGATCGCGTCCCGCGAGGGCACCGGGCGGCTATCGTCCCGACATGGGCCCCGTAAGCGAGTTTGAGGAGCGTTCGTGCAGGCAATCCGGTTGCATGAGCCAGGTGGACCCGAGGTCCTCGTTAACGAGACCGTCGCCGACCCCGAGCCCGGACCCGGAGAGGTCGTTGTGGCCCTCTGCGCCGCAGCCCTCAATCGGCGCGATGTGTTCGTGCGCAAGGGCGTGGCAAAGGTGCCGCTGCCGCTCACTCTGGGCTCCGACGGTGCCGGCGTCGTTCACAAAGTGGGCGCGGGTGTCTCAGGGCTGGGTGAGGGCGACGAAGTCGTCATCCTACCGTCGCTCTCGTGGGGTGCCGATCAGCGGGCACCGGGGCGCGGGTTCCGCATTCTGGGCGGGCCCGATCAGGGCACGTACGCCGAGCAGATCGTCATCCCGGCCGAGAACGTGTTTCCGAAGCCCGCACGCCTTTCGTGGCACGAGGCAGCAGCGCTTCCGCTCGCCGGCCTCACCGCCTGGCGCGCGCTTATGACCAGAGCCCGCGTACTCCCCGGCGAGACCGTGCTCATCATCGGAATCGGTGGTGGTGTTGCCACGTTCGCGCTCAATCTGGCCAAGGCAGCCGGATGCCGTGTGGTCGTTACCTCGTCATCCGACGAGAAGCTGGCACGGGCGAAGGACCTCGGTGCCGACGTGGGCGTCAACTATGTGGACGCCGGAGATGACTGGCCCGCAGCGGTGAAGGAGGCCAACGGCGGGGGCGTTGACGTGGTCATCGATTCCGTCGGATCCACCTGGGCCGGCAGCATCAACTCCTGTGCACCCGGTGGTCGGGTGGTGGTGTTCGGTGGCACCGGAGGCGCCAAGGTGGAGATGCAGGTGCGACCAGTCACCCTGGGTCAGGTGGCGCTTCTCGGCACCACCATGGGCAGCCCGGCCGAGTTCCGCCAGATGCTTGCCGCCGTTGACTCACAGTCATGGACCCCAGTCATCGACAGCGTTCGGCCACTGGCCGATGCCGCCGCCGCACATGAGCGCGAAGAGGCCGGCTTGCACTTCGGCAAGCTCGTCCTGGAGTGCTCGTGACGGA
>SYFI01000161.1 GCA_005800465.1 Actinomycetota bacterium
CCAGGGGCGGCGGATCCTCTTGGGCGACGCCCCGGGCCACGAGCAGTACACGCGCAACATGGTGACCGCCGCGGCCGGCGCCGACGTGGCGATCCTCCTCGTGGATGCCAAGAACGGGCTCACCGACCAGACCCGCCGCCATCTCGCCATCTGCGGCATGCTCGGCGTGGCCGACGTGATCGCCTGCGTCAACAAGATCGATCTCGTCGATTACGACCAGGCACGCTTCGCCGAGCTGGCCGACGAGCTCGTGGCCGCCTCGATGGCCATCGATGGCCCGCGCATCACGCCCATCCCGCTCTCGGCGCTGGAGGGCGTGAACATCACCGAGCGCTCGGAGGCCACCGCCTGGTACGAGGGCCCCACGGTGCTCGACGTGCTGCATGACCTCGACCGCAAGGTGGCCGAGGAGGAGTTCCGCATGCCGGTGCAGTGGGTGATCCGCCACGACGAGGGCGGCGCCGACGTGCGCGGGCTGGCCGGGCGCATCACCGGCGGCACCGTGGAAGTGGGCGACGAGGTCGTGGCCCTGCCGTCGGGTCGCACCTCGCGCATCACGCGCATCGACGTGCTGGGCGACGAGCGCCCGAGCGCCAGCGCGCCGCTCAGCGTGACGCTCCACCTTGAGGACGACGTGGATGTCTCGCGCGGCGACGTGATCGCGCCCGTCGGCAACGCGCCGGCCGTGGCCTCGCGGCTCACGGCCACCATCGCGTGGCTCGACGAGGCACCGCTCACCACGCCGGCGCGCCTCGAGGCCCGCCAGGGCAACCGCCTGGTGCCGGTGATCATCGAGCAACTGCACGAGCGGCTCGACCTCGCCGCCATGGAGCAGGTACCCGCCGAGGCCCTCGAGGTGAACGACCTGGGAATCGCCACGATGCTCTCGGCGCAGCCGTTGGCCGTGGAGACCTACGGTGACAACCGCGAGATGGGCTCGATGGTTCTGGTCGACCCCGGCAGCAACCGGACCGTGGCCGCTGTGATGGTGCGCGAGGTGCTCGACCGGTAGCGCTTTTTTGGACAAAGGGCTACGGTAACCACATGGGTCCCTCGTCCCGCATGCGCACGGCGTTCGCGGCCTTCGCCGCCGCCACGCTCACCGGCCTCGCCGTACTCGCCGGCGTCGCGTCAGCGGGAAACACCTCCCCGTGGAAGATCACGGTGGTCAACAGCACCGGCCAGGACCCGGCCAATGTCTACGTAGCCCTGCCGAGCTCGGGATCCCCGCCGACCGCCCCCGACGTGCTGCCCACCGGCTTCGCGATGGACACCGCCTATGCGCTCGACCCCATCGGTACATCCACCCCGTGGGTGAGCGAGGGCAACAACCGCTACTCCATCACCCTGCAGGGTGCCTGGAACTCGGGGACGATCCTCTACAGCGTCGGCCAGCCCTACGCGTCCAAGCCCACCGCCGGGCAGAACACCAGCCCCTACGACTTCTCCGAGCTCACGGTCGACTCCAACGGTTCCTTGAACGGTGACATCTCCTCGGTCGACCAGATCGGCGTGCCGGCCCGTCTGTCCGTGCTTGCCCCGGGGCGCGTGCAGGCCAACCGCGATGGGTCGAGCCAGCCCGCCACCGAGTACGTCGGCTGCGTCAACGCGACCTGGAACCTCCTGCAGCGCTACGCGGGCAGCACGCCGCAGAACACCTTCCGCACCTCGGGCGGGCAGTTCCTCCAGCTACTCGGCCCGTCGGCCGGTGGCGCATGGGCCAACTACCCGAGCTTCCAGACCTATGTGACCAATGTGGCCCGCACGGGGTTCACGGTGAAGGGCAGCTTCGCCGGGATCACCAAAGAGATCGGCCCCGGCGGCATCGCCAGGAACGTGCCGGCCTCGACGTACACCTACACGGGAGCGCTGACCCCCGATGGCCAGTGGATCAAGCTCACGGGAATCCTGGAACCCGCCCAGTATGCGAACCCGATGGACATGTACGTGCCGGTGGCCGAGATGTGGACGCACAACAATTCGGTGTGGAGAGGCGCGAACGGCTGGGGCGTGTACCGGCAGAATGGCCCGTACGTGCTGGTGCTTCAGGGGCAACCCCAGCCATCCATGGGGGCCACCGCCTTCTATTACACCGGCGACGGCTCGGTGCCGACCAGTGGCCCGACGACGCTCTCGGGATGGACGCCGGTCAGCCCGCCTGCGGGGGCGTACGCCGCCGACGCCAATGACATCTACGGGTGGATCTACGGCGACCTCGCGGCCTCGTTCGCCATGGGCTACTGGGGCTCGAACTACGGCAGCGACTCGTCGGCGTGGAACACCAATGCCAACCCGCCGTGGGGCGTGCGCCCTGCGGGGAAGGTGCCGTTCGCGGCCGCCTGGGCCAATCCCTATCCGGGGTACCCGCTGTTCAACGTGTACCAGGCCGCGGTGGACGCCACCGGAACCACCTATGGCTCGCCCCTGAACGACCGCTTCACCCCGCCCGAGACCGCGAGCCCCGAGATCGGCGTGACGCCCCCGGCGTCGTCGGGCGCCTACACCTGGCAGGTGGAACTGCTGGCCCAGCAGGGCTGCGCGCAGGCGCTCAGCGTGTCGCCGGCGAGCGGCCCGTCGTCGGGCGGCCAGCAGGTGACCATCACCGGGCGCAACTTCCACCAGGGCGCCACGGTCACCTTCGGCGGGACGGCGGCCACCAACGTGCAGGTCACCCACAACCCGGCGACCTCGCTCGACACCATCACGGCCACCACGCCCAGGGCACCTGCCGGCGGCCCGGTGAATGTGCGCGTCACCAACAAGTACGGCTCGAAGGGCCTCAACATCGACACCAGCGTGCTGGCGTCGGCATACGCCTATCCCGCCGCGGGATCCGGCTCCAAATCGGGCGGCAACGCCGCGGGCATCCCCGTGGCCCCCGGTGGAGTCGCGCTTGGCGCCGGCATCTCCAAGTACCCCAAGGCCAACTGCTCGATCACCCAGGTGGTGCGCGACCCCATGCAGGCGAAGCCCGCCCGCGCGCCCAAGGTGACTGTCCCCTCGGGCGGCATCATGGCGCTGTCGGTTCACGGGCTGCCGAAGAAGGCCGAGGCCTCCATCGACATCCAGGTGAACGGCCAGTGGACGTACCTCGGGCGCGTGCGGTCGAACCCCAAGGGCTACGCCGTGCTGCCCCGCTATGCGCAGACCACGCGCGGGCAGTCCACGCTCATCCGCGCCCGCATCGGCAAGAAGGGCGTGCGCTACCTGCGCACCATTGCCGGCCCGCCGCGTGACTGGGGTGGTCAGGCGCTGAGCACGGTGGTGACCAAGTACCCGGTGGGCACCTGCCCGGTGCACTACTCCGCGGCGAAGAAGCCCGCAGCGGCGAGCATCACGAAGGCACCCGTGGCATCCGTGCCGCTCGGCGGCATCACGGTCGTGCGCGTGCGCGGCCTCAAGCGCAACGAGAGCACCGGCGTGGACGTGAAGATCGGATCCGGCTGGCGCTTCGTGGGCCGCGTGAAGGCCGCCCGCAACGGACTCCTGGCCATGCCGCCCGTGGCGGTGAACCAGCGCGGGCAGGTGGTGCAGGTGCGACTGCGCGGAGACGACTCCAACCGCTACGTGAAGTTGAAGGCCTCGTAGGCCAGGCAGGCAGGGTGAGCCCGCCGGTGGCGCGCAGCGGCGACGAGCGACGGCGCCGCAGGGTGATCCCGCCCGCGTGCGCGTAAAGGGTGCACGGTCGCGATCTTGATCAAATCAGACGGAAACGGGACACCAGGTGCAGGGCCCGCACGAGTTCGGGGGTCGATGGCCATGACGTGATGATCCCCAACGCAGGTGGCGCCCGCCCGCTTGCCCGCGCCGGCCGAACGGTATATAACAATGGCATGGACCCCCCATCTGGCACCGGGCGCCGTCCCGGCCGTCGTGCGCCGCTGGTGATCCTGACGCTTCTCGTGGCCCTGGCCATGGCGCTCGGGGCGGGTGCCGCGCGCGCCCCGGCTGTGCCGCCGCCCGGCATGAACACGCTGTTCTTCAGCCCGAGCAGGTCCGGCGGCTGTAGCGACGGCCAGGTATCCGCCCTGGGCGAGGCGTCGGCGCCGCCCGGGCAATCCCCCACCAGCCCCACGGTCGTCACCCCGTGGAACGCGGGACTTAGCCTGCTGAACTCCCCTGGGGGCCCATTCTGGACCCTCGACGGGGCCTATGCATCGGGCATGGCCGCGACGTCGTGGAACTACTCGTTCGGCTATCCCTGGCAAGACGAGCCCGAGTTAGCCTTGCTCGGCGGCACGGTCCCCGGGTGGAGCACGGTGGTCTACTTCACGAGCAGTTGCGGCTCGCCGCAGAACCTCGAGAACTACATCCTCGCCCAGTGCTACCAGGCGAATGGTTCGGGACCGCTCGGGGGGTGCTTGGCGGGGGCGGATAAGATGAGGTGCGACGCCTGCCCTGGCCCTCAGGCCAAGTTCGCGTGGGGCGCGTTCACGACGGCGGGCAACGGGGCATCGTGGCTCGTCGGCGCAGGCCTCGCATTCGACACCATCCACAACACCCTCTACTTCACCACGGCCCCGAACGGCTGCACGGGCGAGAAAACTTGCACGGTCAGCGTGTGGTCGTCGCCGGCCGCCACGATGTACGGGGAGCAACTCTCGCCGACGCTCGTGACGACTCTCCCGGGGATCTCCAGCCCGTTGTACATGGCCGTCGATCCGATCGGCCAGACGCTCTACCTCACCGGGCCCCCTGGCGCCGAAGTGATCTCGGTGCCGACCTCCGGGGGTCAGGCATCCACCGTGCTCTCGGGCTCGCAGTGGATATCCGGTTCCACGGTGGTGGGGATGGCCTTCGACCCCTCGACCGGGCTCCTCTACGTGATGTCGCCCCAGACGGGCTATGAGATGAACCAGATAACGCAGGTGCCGGTGGGCGGTGGGTCCCCGTCCATAGTGTTCACTAATACCGTCCTTCAAAACGCCATGGGCGGCGGCGAGGTATCCGGCCTCACGGTGGACCCGGCCAACGCCTTCGTCGCATGGGGGTTGGTCCCCCATGGCCCGGGAAATACCGGCTCAATCATGTGGGGTCCGCTCGATGCGACCCCATCCGGCGGACCGAGTTCGTTGACGTACGGGTGGGCCGGCAGCAACGATGGTGTGGCCGCGTACATCTGGGCCCTGGCAATCGCCGGCGGGGTGGGAACGTGCCAGTACGAGGGCACCACCTTCCCGTGCCCCACGACCACCGTGGGCGCCTCGGGTGTGACGACGCGCGAGGCCGCGGACGGAACGGTGGCGATACCCATCCGGGCATACCAAGCGGGCGTCAATGGCCCCGCACCGCCGGCGCAGGCCTCCGAGCACGGTGGCGTGGCGGCCGCCCCGGTGCGCGGGCCGATGGTGGTGGCGTTCCGCGATCGCCGATCGGGACGCACGTTGGCGACGGTGCGTCCCGGGTTCACGGTTCGCGTGAACGCCCAGGGCGTGCGCCGGGTGGAGGTGCCCGCGGCGGCGCGCGAGGCGCTTCGCAGCGGCCACCTCGAGGTGCGCGTGCGCACCCGGAACGCCGGCACCAGCCAGGGGTGGCGCACGCGGACCCTCACGGTGCGCCCGCGCTGACGCCCCGCAGGCCGGACCGCACGGCGCGGTCCGGCCACGTGGGGCAATTACCATGGGTCGCGTGACAGACATCGCATCCGCGTACCCGCTGCTGGCGTGCCTCGACGGCCCCGGGCAGCTCCATGAATGGACGATGCGCAGCTCGAGGCCCTCGCGGCCGAAATGCGCAGCGCCATCATCGACACCGTCTCGCAGACCGGCGGCCACCTGGGCTCGAGCCTCGGCACGGCACGGCATGGTGCTCTCGCCCGACGGCGTGCATCTCAATACCGAGGGCGCAGGCGTCGTGGCCGATCTGGCCGGGGACTTCCTGGCGGAGTGACCGCCAGTGGAACCACGGCAGGGCTCATCAGGACGGCGTGAGAACGACCGCCGGGGCCGATGTGTGCGACGCGTGGTGCGCCGGGGCCCCACGAGTGCCAGTCAGGAGGGCTTGCGGGCGATGGCGTACAGCTTGGTGAAGTCATACGTCCAACCACGGGGGCCGCATGCCTCATGCATGTTCTTCTCCACCCTCGCCATGTACTCAGCCACGTCGCCTTCGGACTGGTCGCCGATCAGATGTCCGGCCACCACGCGCATGCGCTCCATGTAGGCCTCGACTGTGGTGTGCCGCACCCGCCGCTCCATCCAGATGTCGTTGACGTCGAGCCCCGCCTGCAGGAGGTAGTCCTCCATCTCAGGGATATCGCGCTGCACGGCATCGAATGCGCCCAGCCACGTGTAGTTCATGGGCTCGGTGTTGGCCAGGATGTCGCGGTAGATCTGCTCGCCACCACGCCCCGAACACAGAATGGCCAGTACGCCACCGGGCTTGAGAACCCGGGCCATGGCCTTGGCGGCATCCCACTTGTTGGGAAACCAGTGGTAGGCCATAGAGCAGATGGCCAGATCGAAGGTGCCGTCTGTCACGGGCATGTGCTCCACGTCGCCCTGAGCGAGTGTGATGTCAATGCCCTCAATGCTGCCGACCTTCATCTGGAACTGCTCGAGCATCCCTTCTGACGGGTCAACGCCCGTGATGCGCGCTGGGTGGAACCGGTCAACCAGTGCCTGAGTGGCCCAGCCAGTGCCGCAGCCGATGTCAATCACGTCGTCGTACTGCCCGGCGGGGATCGAAATGATCAGGCGCTGTGCGCCACCGATGTTGAACCGCACCGCATCGTCGTAGTCGCTCGCGGTGTCGGTAAAGCCCTCGGCGACGATGCTCGATTGGTCACTGCTCATGGATCCTCCGGCGGTTTGACGGGGCGACGTTACCGGGCGGCTGCGGCGCGAAACACAATGCGAGCGCAACTGGGCTCGCCGTAATCCTGGTCGGGTGCTGCGGAGGCCACGCAGAAGTACAGCGGCCGCACCTGAGTGCGCGGCACACGCCAGCGCACGGTGTAGATGTACTGGCTCGACATCGGACCCATCACCGTCTCGAGCGAGTGCACAAGGCGACCGCGGTCGTCAACGATGGAGATGAACTCAGAGCTGGTGGGCGACGGACCGCTCACGCGATACGGAAGATTGATGGCGCCACCCGGGCGGCCAATGGCCCGCTGCGCGCGCGCCCGAAGGGCCGGGGCCGGGAGCGCCAACGATGTTGGGGCCACGCCGTCCATGGTGTCGGTCGCCCAGGCAAAGATGGCGCTGGTACGGGCATACACGCCGGGGGTATTCGCACGGGCGCACCCCTGCCCCCACGACACGACGCCGATCAGCACCGGGGCCCCCGACACCGATGTCACAAGGGGGCCACCGGAGTCTCCCTGGCACGAGTCGGTGCGGCGCGCGGTGCCACCGGCGCAGATCTCGAGTGACGGGCTCACGCCGCCCCCGAGGGCGATATTGCAGGCGCGCGCGCTGATGAGCGGGAGCGGTACCTGGCGCGCCACCATGGGGAATACCCCGGCATCCTCACCGGTGTCACCCCAACCGGCCACCGATGCGCGGGTGCCCGCGGCGATGAGTCCGGTCTGGTTGGGAGCCATCATCGGCACCGGTGTTGCCGCGGTGGGCACCTCGAGCCTGAGCAGCGCGGCGTCGAGGGTTTTCGGGTAGCCGGGAAATATGGACACCTGCGTGACCGCGGTCTCTACTCCGAGCCCCGGGTCGAGCGAGATGGTGCCGGTGAGTACGTTCACGGTGGACGGAGCCACCGGTTCGCCGGCGTCGTTGGTCACGCAGTGCGCGGCGGTCAGTACCCATCCGGGGGCCACCACACTGCCCCCGCAGAACTGTCGTTCGAACGGGTTCTTGGTGCCCGGGGTGAGAAGCGCAGCGAGAAATGGCCAGTTGGTGGCAGAGGCCTGAGAGCCGCCCACGATGCGCGACTGCCTACCGTTCGTCACGGCCATCGCCGGTGCCACCACTGCGATCACGACGGTGAGCACGACGCCCAGGGCAATCGCGGTGAGGCGTCGCATGGTGGAGCGGGGCACAGGCCGGCGGGGCATCTGGCAGTCCTCACGAAGGGCACGGGATTGCTTGACGCTAGCGGGGCCAGTGGCACGTGGCAATGCCATTGGTCGGCAGGTATCACTCGGGTCCAGCGCGGTACCAGTCGTGCTCAGGGCGTGTGTGAGGGGGAGAATGTGACAGGCGGCACCCGCGCAGGGATCGGTGGGTTTGCAAGCCAGGCGCGTAATGCCAGCACCACCGCCTGGCAACTGAATGCCCGCGCACCCATACCGGTGCCGTCAAAGGGGTCGGTGTACTCACGAAAGCCATGCGCGTTGAGCCGCTCCTCAATGGCCTCCACCAGCATGGCCGCCTCGTCGTGTCGGCCCATCCGCAACAGGCCCGGCACGACAAACGGTGGCGTGAATGGCCACGACGGCCCGCGCCAGTACTGCGGCACAAACCGTCCGTCACCTCGCATAAAGCTGGGGTCCGACACGCTGACCGACGGCACCGGGTGCGGCGGCCGGAATCGCTGCGGATCGAGGATCCAGTCGTCCATCAGTCTGCGACTTACCTCGGGGGGCAGGTCGGGCAGCGCGATGGGGGCGATGCCCTGCCATACGTCGCAGGGCAGTAGCGATCCGTCCGGTGCACCTGTGCGGAAGATCCCCGCCTCGTCATCCCACAGGTGATCGACCATCGCCATGGTGATCTCACGGGCGCGATCACGTGCACCGGGGTGCCCCATGGCGTCCAGACCGATGTGGCCGAGCGCCCACGATGTATTGACCAGCGGGCACGCCACGTTGAACCCGCCCGCCTCACGTGTGCGCGCGAATGAGAACCCACGTCGGCGCGCCTCGTTCACCAGCACCGCAAATCCGGGGCCGCCATGGGCCTTCCAGCCGAGCGGCTGGTCGAAGACGGGCGATGCGTCGCAGCCGGTCTCGTCGGGCAGGATCACCCATGCCAGACCGGTGTCGTCGACCCGGTTGCGCTCGATCCAAACGTGGTAGCGGGGTATGGCCCGAAGGCCCTCGGCCACGAATGCCTCGTCGTGAAGACGCTCGGCGATCTCGGCCCACACCCAACCGATAAAAGGGGGCTGGATCGTGGCTGTGGTGAGGTCGCGGCGCGCGCGCACGTTGTAAAAGGCAGCGCGAGCGAGCCGGACGGGTGCGTCCCAAAAGATGGTGTGCCCAATGAAGCCATCGGGCGTCTGTGCGGCAATCAGCGAGCGTACCTCGGTGGCCGCACGAACCGGGTCCACCTCCGCCCAGGTCAGGGCATGCATGAGCGAATCCCAGAACCACTGGTACGGGTACTTTTCGCCGTCGGGGCAGGTGTAGCCGTAGGCCACGCCATTCCGGCCGATTCCCTCGCGCCAGTTGGCGCCGAGCAGGGCGGTGGCCCCCCGGCGTACTCGATTGCGAATTCCAGTCACGGGGGCAGCATCGCGCATGCGGCGGCGTATGGACGCAAAAAGGCGGGTTGCCGGGCGATCGCTCACCCGGCTCCGGTCTCCCGAAAGGGAGGCGGTGGGTGGTGGATGGCGCTGGGACCCCCCCGAATCCCTGCACGTTCAAGGTCCCCCGACCTTGAAACATCCACCGCCCGCACCCGCCTCGCGCCCGGGTCCTTGAGGGGTGCCCGGAACGCGAAGAAGAGAATACCCCGTTGAGATCCAGTTCCAACGTCCGAACGGTGGTGTTTCATCAAACCCATTACACGTGTCATCAGATTCGTAACTATTTCGTCACCGCGTAGGGTTGCCGGCATGGCGTTGCTCCCATCCCATGGCGAGTTGCACACCACCGGCCGTACCGGCTGGCTGCGCGCTGCCGTGCTCGGCACCAACGACGGTCTGCTCTCCACGGCCAGCCTGGTGCTGGGTGTCGCGGCCGCGGGGGGCGACCGGGCGGCCCTGCTCACGGCTGGTATCGCCGGACTCGCAGCGGGTGCCATGTCGATGGCATCAGGTGAGTACGTGTCGGTGTCGTCCCAGCGTGATGCCGAGCGGGCTGATCTGGCGCGAGAGGCACAGGAACTCGAGGATGATCCAGAGGGAGAGCTTGACGAGTTGGCGGATATCTACGAGGCGCGGGGCATCTCCCCGGCGCTCGCGCGTCAGGTGGCGGAAGAGCTCTCGGAGGGTGACCGGCTTGTGGTGCACGCCCGCGATGAGCTGGGGCTGGATCAGAACGCGCTCGCGCGCCCGGTGCAGGCGGCCGTGGCATCTGCTATGTCGTTCTCGGTGGGCGCCATCATCCCGATCATCGTGTGTCTGCCGTCGTACGGCAGTACCGCGCGCATCTGGACCATCGTGGTGGCGACGATCATCGGACTCATCTTGCTGGGTGCCGTCGGTGCCCGGCTTGGCCGCGCACCCTTGTTTCGTGCTGCGGCCCGCGTGGTGATGTGGGGTGTGGCGGCAATGGCTGTGACGTCGGCTATCGGCGTTCTGGTGGGCACCGCCGTCTAGTAGTACCCGGCCCGGGGATCAGTGCTGGCTGCGCTCCCGCCGGGCCTGCGAGCAGATGAGGTCGACGCGCAGGGCTACGGTGAGAGCATCCACCTTCGCCTCGCCTTCGAGGCGGTCGGCCACATGCCAGGCCTCCTGCGACAGGTATTCAAGGCGTTCCACGGCGTCGGGCATCCCGCGCACGCGTGCCGCTTCATTGTCGAGGTAGGTGAGGATCTCGGCCTCCTCATCTGAGTGCCAGATGGCACGCGCCCCCGGTCGCTCCGGGTTGCGGGCGATGAGCCACCACAGCACCGACAAAAGCGGCAGTTTGAGTGCCACGACCACGAACAGCACGTAGGTGCTCTTGAGCCATGGCGGGCCACCGAGGTCTGGCGTGAGGACGACCAGCACGGTGCCGAAGATGGCCATGACCAGCGTGACGACGATGACGGGGACCACCCGTCGGACGGTGGGCTTGGGAGACGATCCGCAGAGAAGCCAGCGCAGCATTAAGTGAATGACTAGCATCCCCCGCCGCCATGCACGTAATACTTCCCGATGGAACCAATCTCGAACTGCCCGACGGCGCCACCGGACTTGACGCCGCCGCCGCGATCGGCCCCGGTCTGGCAAAGGCGGCACTTGCCGTGCGGATTGGCGACGAGATGCGCGACCTGGCGAGGCCGCTCGCCGATGGCGAGTCGATTGCGATCGTCACCGGCAAGAGCGGTGATGATCACCTGTACGTGATGCGCCATTCGGCAGCGCACGTGATGGCCGAGGCCGTCATGACGCTGTTCCCGGGCACGCGCTTTGGGTTCGGGCCGCCCATTGAGGACGGCTTTTATTACGACTTCGAACTCGACGCGCCTATGACCGAGGACGACTTCCCGGCCATTGAGGCCGAGATCAACCGCATCGCCAAGGCCAAGGCACCGTTTGAGCGCAGCGTCATGAGCATTCCCGACGCGGCCGCCTTTTTCGCGGAGCGGGCGCAGCCGTACAAGGTCGATCAGGTTGAGGAACTCGGCCGTCAGGGCGAGGTCGGTGTGTCGCTCTATCAGGAGCGCGACTTCATTGATCTGTGTCGTGGCCCGCATGTGCGGAACACCGGCAACATCGGCCGCGTCAAGCTGCTGTCGGTGGCCGGGGCGTACTGGCGGGGCAGTGAGAAGAACCCGATGCTCACGCGGGTGTACGCCACATCATTCCCGAGCCAGACCGAGCTCGACGAATACCTGGAGCGCATCGAGGCGGCCAAGGCACGCGACCACCGCAGGGTGGGCCGCGACCTCGGAATCTTCTACTTCGACGAGGCCGGCCCCGGGTTCCCGTTCTTCCTTCCGAGGGGCATGGTGGTGATCAACGAGATCCAGAGCGCGCTGCGCAAGGAACTCGAGACCATGGGGTACGACGAGATCCGCACCCCCACCATGCTGAGCGACGAGCTGTGGCACCGGAGCGGCCACTACGACATCTACGCCGACAACATGTACTTCACCGAGGTGGATGGCCAGGGCTTCGCGGTAAAGCCCATGAACTGCCCGGGCGCCTGC
>SYFI01000162.1 GCA_005800465.1 Actinomycetota bacterium
AACGGCATCGTGCATGTGTCGGCCAAGGACCGCGGGACGGGAATCGAGCAGACCATCGAGATCAAGAGCTCGAGTGGTCTGAGCGACGACGAGGTCAAGCAGATGGTGAACGAGGCCGAGTCGCACGCCGACGAGGACAAGCGCCTGCGTCGTGTGGCCGATGCCGGCAACCAGGTCGAAGCCCGGGTGCATGAGGCCGAGCGTCAGTTGAAGGATCACGGCGACGCCGTGGACGCCGAGTTGAAGGCAGAGATCGAGGCGGCTGTCGAGGGCGCGAAGACCGTTCAGGCGGGCGAGGACCCGGAGGCCATCGAGGCGGCAACCGAGGTGCTTACCCAGGCGCTCCACAAGATGTCCGAGCAGGTCTACCAGCGGGCGGCGGCCGAGCAGCAGACGGCCGACGGCGGCGATGAGACCGTCGAGGACGCCGACTACGAGGTTATCGACGAGGACGACACGGCCGACAAGGCCTAGGACATCCCGTGACCGATCACACAAACGATCAGTTCGCTTCCGAGAACCCCGAGGTCACCGCCGATGAGGCGGTGGCCGCGGGGCCCGAGGACGTGGAGACCACCGATGACGAAATGACGCGCGTGGCGACGGAGCGCGACGAGTACCTCGATCAGCTCCAGCGCACACGGGCCGACTTCGACAACTACCGCAAGCGCATGGAGCGCGAGCGCCCCCTTCTTCAGGAGGCGGGCGTGCGCGATCTTGTGGGCGAGCTCCTGCCGGTGCTGGACAATCTCGAGCGTGCGCTGGAGGCCCTTGTGGCCGCGGGCGATGAGGGCGCATCCGGCATCGTCGCCGGTGTGAGCATGGTTCACCAGCACCTGGGGGCTCTTATCGCTGGTCGTGGGGTGCAGGAGATCCCGGCTGCCGGTGAGCAATTCGATCCCACCGTGCACGAGGCCGTGCAGAGTGTGCCGTCACCGGATCATCCGGCTGGCACAGTGGTGGCCGTGGTGGAACGCGGGTACCGGCTGTCCGACACGGTCATCCGGCCGGCCCGGGTGGTCGTGTCCGGCGGTGATGGGGGGGCACACTGAGCGAGAAGTCCCCGTACGACGTCCTGGGGGTTGCCGAGAGCGCCGACGACGAGGCCATCAAGAAGGCCTATCGGTCGCTGGCGCGCAAGCACCACCCCGACGCCAACCCGGACGACCCGAAGGCTGAGGAGCGCTTCAAGGAGATCTCCCACGCCAACGACGTCCTCTCCGACCCGGAAAAGCGCCGTGAGTACGACGCCGAGCAGCAGATGCTGCGTATGGGTGGTGGCTCTGAGCGCATGGGCGGCGGCGCAGCCGGCTTCGGCGACATCTTCGGATCGATGTTCGGGGGCGGCACTCCCGGTGGCCGCCGGGGCGGTGCCCGCCGACAGACCGCGCGTCGGGGTCAGGACCTCGAGGTGGAGGTCACGCTGTCGTTCGATCAGGCGATGGCAGGTGCCGAGGTACCCGTCACACTCGAACGCCGGGAGGCATGCGCAATATGTTCCGGATCCGGGGCCCGTGCCGGAAGCTCCCCACGGCTGTGCTCGGCCTGCGATGGCCGCGGATCGGTCACCCATGATGTGGGCGGCTTCTCAATTCCTGAGGAGTGCCCACAGTGCGGTGGGCAGGGAACGGTCATCGATGACCCGTGTCCGGACTGCCGCGGTACCGGCACCCGCGTCGTGGAGCGGAGAATTCGTGTGCGTATCCCCGCCGGGGCCAAGGACGGCACCCGCATCAAGTTGAAGGGCAAGGGTGGCGCGGGCATGCGCGGTGGTCCCGCCGGCGACCTGCAAGTGCTTACCCGGGTGATGCCGAGCGCCATCTTCACGCGCAAGGGCGATGACCTGGTGATCGAGGTACCCATCACGTTTGCCGAGGCGGCGCTTGGGGCCAAGGTGGAGGTACCGACACTTGACGGTCGCGTCGCCATCAGCGTGCCTGCCGGCAGTCAAGACGGCCGTACCCTGCGCGTGCCGGGGAAGGGCGCTCCCAAGCTCAATGGCAAGGGAAGCGGATCGCTGCTGGCAAAGATCAGGGTCACCGTTCCGTCGTCGCTCACCGATGCGCAGACGGAGGCGCTCCGCGCATTCTCAGATCTCGACACTGACGACCCGCGGGCGAGGCTGTTCACGTGAGTGGGTCTCGTGACGATGCGCGCCCGGTGTTCATGATCGGCATCGCTGCCGAGATGGCTGGAATGCACCCGCAGACCCTTCGCATGTATGAACGCCGCGGGCTGGTGAGCCCGGGCCGCAGCAAGGGGCACACACGCCTCTACTCACAGGTCGACCTCGCCCGGCTGGGTCGTATCCAGTCGCTGTCGGAGAGCGGCCTCAATCTTGCAGGCATCGAACGCGTGCTTGGGCTGGAACGCCAACTTGAGCGCGCCATCTCGCGGGTGCGTGAACTCGAGCGCGAACTCGACGCTCAGGCCAGGGACGCCGCACGCGCTGCCGATGCAGCCCGCCGCGCGATGTCCCACGAGATCGTCCACGTACGCCATGTCGGGGGTCCCCCCGCGGTGCGCGTGGCACCAGTCATTCCCGCGGGGCTCCGCCCAGTGCCGCGCCCCGCACCCGTTCGTGACCCGAGGAGGCCAAGCTGATGGCGATCGACAAGCCGACCGTGCGCGCGAGTGAGGCACTCGCAGGCGCCCAGTCCCTGGCGGAGACCCGGGGCAACCAGTTGGTGGAGCCCGAGCACCTGCTGCTCTCGCTGCTGGACCAGCCCGAGGGCGTGGTGCAGCCTATTGTGGAGCGTGCGGGGGCCGACCCGCGTGCGTTGCGCGCCGGGGCGCAGGCTGCCGTCGAGGCACGCCCGTCGGTGAGCGGTGCCAACGTCACCGTGGAGTTCGCCCCCGCCTTTCGTGCGGTGGTGCGCCGTGCCGGTGAGGAAGCCGCCACGCTGCAGGATGAATACGTCAGCACTGAACACCTGTTGTTGGCGCTGGTGGAGGACGGTGGCACGGCCCGGCAGGTACTGCTGGATTCCGGCGTCACCCGCGAGTCGCTCATGAATGCGCTGCGTCAGGTGCGTGGCTCGGCCCGTGTGACCGACCCGAACCCCGAGGAGAAGTACCAGTCGCTTGAGAAGTACGGACGCGATCTCACCAACT
>SYFI01000163.1 GCA_005800465.1 Actinomycetota bacterium
AATGACCGTCAGCTGATCCCGGGGGACCTCAATGCTGACGTCCTTGAGATTGTGCTCGCGGGCACCAACGACGCGGATGGCGCCGGCGCCATTTTTTTTTCGCGAACTCACCGCACCCATGGTAACCCGACGCTACCCCGATCCGGCCTTCGATCATGCACCCGTGACCACCGCTCGTGAACGCGCCGCCTGGGGGCGCCATGCAGAACAGGCCATTGGCTACGCCGGGCTGCGTGCCGGCGGCGCGCGACGTGCGGTGGTGGAGCTACTGGTGAAGCAGGACTGCTGTCTGAGTGCCCGGGGGATACGCAGCGCCCAGGTCGCAGCGCCCGGTGCCACTCCCGGCATGGCAAGCGTGTATCGCGCGCTCGACGCCCTCACCGACCTGCATCTGGTGCACAAGGTCGATCTGGGCGGGGCCGTTGCCCGGTACGAGCCGGCGCACCCGGATGGGGAGCATCACCACCATGCGGTGTGCCGCGACTGCGGGGCGGTCGTGGCGATTGAGGACGACGCTCTTGAATGGGCAGTGCACCGGCTCGCCGACCGGATCGCATATCAGGTGGTTGCGCACGACATCACCCTGCACGGGCGGTGCGCCGCATGCGCGGCAGGCAAAACGCCACGCCGGAGCCGGTAACCCGGGCGCACGCGTCGCGCCCCGGATTGGCAGGCCCCGGTGACGCGTCCGAACGCGCCGCCACCCGTCACGAGCACGCCCGTTCATGGGGTGACGCGGATCAACCCGATGCGCTGCCCTCGGGGACTGCCGAGGGCACCAGCATCAGTGTCCGTGGTCGTGGCCATGCTCATGGTCGTGCCCCGGGGCGTGGCCGCGCACGCGGGGTGTACCGGGGCCATGGTGGTGCCCGTGCTCGTGGTGCGGGTCGATCACCACGGCCCCCGTTGCGTCGCTGATGATCACGCCAAACGTATCGGCCAGCGCCGTGGCCGTGAGCACCTCAGTCGGGGGGCCGCAGGCCACCACCCGCTCGGCCACCAGCAGCACGAGGTCGGCACGTGCCGCCTCGCGGACGTCATGTGTGGCGCTCACGATCGCCGCACCGCGGCTCCGCTCAAAGTCCATGAGGGTGAGAAACCGCTCGCGGCTCGCAGCATCCAGGCCCGAGGTCGGCTCGTCAAGCAGCAGCAGGTCAGCACGGCGACATGCCGCCTGCGCGAGGTGCACGCGCTGGCACTGACCGCCCGACAGCGCACCGAGTGGCCTGTCGGCCAGCGCCTCGGCGCCCATCGCGATCATGGCGTCATCCACATACCGCTCGTCCTCCCGGCGCAGCCGACGCAGCAGGCCGCGCACGGACCACCTCCCCATGCGCACCACGTCCTTCGCCCGGAAGGGCAGCAGAAACCCCTGCTCGTGCGACTGCGAGAGATACGCCACGCCTGTGCCGCCACTCCCGGGCACACCGTCGAGCACCTCCAGACGCCCATCCACTGTGGGGATGAATCCGGCAATGCTCTTGAGGAGAGTGCTCTTGCCCGATCCATTGGTGCCCACCACGGCGAGCCACTGCCCCGGGGCAAGGGTCAGGGTGATGCCGGACACCACCGGGTTACCGCCGTACCCGATGGTGAGGTTGTGTGCGCTGATGGCGGTGGTGGTCATGCGTGCTCCGGATGCGGCCGGCGCGACGGCATCAACCCCTGCACCGCGAGCGCAACAAAGAAGATTCCCACGGCCACCAGCACCACGGTGACCCCCACTGCCAGGTCGAAGTACCACGACAGCAGAAGGCCCAGGTACACACTCACCAAGCCGATAACGGCGCTCACAATCATCATGGCGCCCACCCTGCGCACCACGAGCGCCGCCGTGCCGGCAGGCGCCAACAGCATGCCGAACACCAGCAACGTACCCACCACCCGAAACGACACCACAACGGTGAGCGCGATCAATCCCAGCAGTACGGCCTCGAGCAGCCGCACCGGATAGCCGGCCACCCTTGCCTGATCAGGATCCATGGCCATGAGCAGAAATGGCCGCCGCAGCGTCCAGGCGAGGCACACCACCACCACGGCCACGATCGCCTGCCACAGAATGGAGGTCCAGCTCACCCCAAGTACCTCACCGAACAGGATCTCGGTGAGCCTCCCTGCGAATTCGGATGATCTGGACACGATCACCACCCCCAGGGCGAGCATGCCCACAAACAGGAGGCCCATGGCCACGTCGCTGCTCAGCCGCGTGCGCCATTGCACCGCAGCGACGCCGCCGATCATCACTGCGGCGCCCACCAGCGCGCCCACAAATGACGGGATGCCGATGAGAAGCGCGGCCGCGATGCCCGGGAGCACTCCGTGCGCCAGCGCGTCTCCGAGAAAGGCCATGCCACGAAGCACCATGAGCGTGCCCACCACCCCGGTGGCGATGGCCATCAGGATGCCAGCCAGCAGGGCCCGCTGCATAAACGCGTTCCGCACGAATGGATCGGTGAGAACGCCCACGGGTGCTACCTGCCGCCCGTGGTGGCCAGTGCCGACGCGGTGCGGCGGGAGATGTCATCGATGTAGGTCACGTACGAACCATCGGCAGGCAGCGCCTCGGTGGCGAGCTCCACGACCGTGGCGCCGGTGGTATCTGGGATGGCGCTGGCCACCTGAGGCGAGACTCCCTGCTCAGTGAAGACCACCCGCACCCCGGCCGCCCTCATCGCCGCCTCGAGGGCGGCGAGGTGTGCGGCCGAAAGCTGCCCCTGCGACGAGAGCGACAGAGTGATGGCACCGACGACGCGGTAGTTGTACCGACGGGCGAGATAGCCGAGTGATTCGTGCCCGGTGACGATTCCGCGGCGACTCGTCGGCACCGCGTCCATCTTCGTTCGCGCCCGTTCATCGAGCGATGTGAGCCGTGCCGCGGTGGCCGCAGAAGGGGTGGCGATATCCGTACCGGTTGCCGACTTCACGGCCGCGGGCAGCGCCTCGACAACGGATCACATCTGCGTGGGGTCTGTCCAGAAGAGAGGATCCTTCGCACCGGGCGCCTGATCGGCGTCGGTCGGGTCAGCGCCCTCTCCCGCCTTCACCGGGCGCACGTCCACGTGATCTGTGGCGGTGAACACCGGCGCTCCACCCTCGCGCGCCTGCGCAAAGGCACTCGTAAGCCCACCCTCGAGGCCAAGACCGTTCTGCACGACGAGGTCCGCACCTTCGAGCCGGGCGACGTCCTTCGCTGACGGGCGCCACTCATGCGGGTCGGCCCCGTTGGGCATGATGATCTCAACCGTCGCCGCATCGCCCACGGCGTCCTTCACCACCGCGCCCAGGACGGGGGTGGTCACGGCGATCACCGCACCGCCACTCCCCTCATCCGGGCCCCCGGACCCGCAGCCCGCCACGGTCAACATGAGTGCGGCGATGGCTGCCGCCAGCATCGTCGCGCCGGCACCACGTGGGGTTCGTCCGTACGCGAATGGGTTCATTTGTTGAGCAGTAACTTATTGGTAATAGTTCTCACTACTGTCGTCACTCGCCCTGCTTTGGGACCCACCTCCTAAGGATCTCCTCGCGCCTGCGTCGGCGGTCAGCTTCCTCGCTCCATTCCGGTTCCTGCTGCGCCGACGGCGACGCGGGCACGCTGCCCCAGAAGGCCCTGGCGCCCGGCAGACCGAGAATGGCGGCGAAGACTTCGTCGTCGTCAAGGGCCGGTGCGACGGGGCAGGTCTCAGGGGGATCGTCGGACTCATGGTGGTCGTGGTCAGCCATCACCCCTCCCCAAGGGCCTGGCGCAGATCGGCCAGACGATCACGCATATCTGCGGCCTGCTCAAATCGCAGGTCCTCCGCAGCCTCCATCATCTCCTGCTCCACCTGCACCATCACGCGACGGATCTCGGCCGGCGTGGCGCCCTCGGGCACCGCCTTCTCCTTGCGCCTCCGCTTGCGATCGCCCCCGCTGCTCAGGCTCAGGAACTCCACGATGTCGGAGACCCCCTTGATGATGGTGGCCGGGGTGATGCCGTGCTCCGTGTTGTGCGCGCGCTGGATCTCACGGC
>SYFI01000164.1 GCA_005800465.1 Actinomycetota bacterium
CGCCGGGTCGGATCACCTGAGGGTCCGGATCGCAAGGGCACCCGAAACGCCCAGCGGCGCCCCGAGGGGCGCCGCTGGGCGATGAATCAGATGGTGCGCAGTACGTCAGGCGTCGACGTCATCTTCGGGCGGTGCGTCACCTGCGGCGACAGCCACGGGCTCCTCGATGATCTCGGCCTCAACGACCTCGATCTCGGTGCCATCCGACTCAATGATGTCCGTCTCGACAACGTCGATCATGGCGCCATCGACGTCCACGAGTTCCTCAGTGATGATGATCTCCTCATCACCAGCAGGGGCGCCCTCCACCGCGACAGGGATCGGGTTCGCGGCGCGATGCGCCTTGACCGAACGGTCCTGGTCGGGGTACGGCAGCAGGCCCATCATCCGGGCGCGCTTCACTGCCTGAGCGAGCTGCGTCTGCTGGCGACGGGACAGGCCCGTGATCCGGCGGGAACGAAGCTTGCCCCGCTCGGACAAAAAACGTCGGAGCGACGGGAAATTCTTCCAGTCGAGCTCCTCGGCAGAAAGAAGGGGACGACGCTTGCGAGGCGCGGTCGCCCCACCCTTCTTCTTCTTGATCCGCCCGCGTCCGCGCGGTTTCGCCATGTGACCTTCCAGTTCGGACTGCTCTTAGAAACGGCGCGGGACGGTATCACTTCAGCGACCTCCCGTGCCAGCTCCTCCGGTATTGGGTGCCGCTAATTCCTCATCGCGGGGAAGAGGATGACTTCACGGATCGAATGGCGATCCGTCAGCAACATGACGAGGCGGTCGATTCCAAGCCCCAGGCCACCCGTGGGAGGCATGCCGTGCTCAAGCGCCGTAAGGAAGTCCTCATCGGCGGGCTGGGCCTCATCGTCCCCAGCAGCGCGGTCGGCCTGCAGCATCGCGAACCGCTCGCGCTGGTCGTCGGGGTCGTTCAGTTCGGAGAATGCATTGGCGATCTCCATGCCCGCACAGAACGCCTCAAAGCGCTCCACGAGCCGCGGATCGTCCTCGCGCCGCTTGGCGAAGGGCGAGAGCTCGAGCGGGTAGTCCAGCAGGATGGTGGGCTGGATGAGGGTGGGCTCGAGCGACTGGCTGAGGATGCCGTCCACCAGTTTGGACCACGGCGCCGTGTCGGGCGCGTCAAGGCCTGCGGCGCGCATTGCAGCGCGGAGAGAATCGGGGTCGGGGTGGGCCAGCACGTCGATGCCGCTGGTCTCCTCGAGCGCATCTGTGAGGCGCACACGGCGCCACGGCGGCGTGAGGTCGATCTCCCCGCCCTTCCATGGGACCTTCATGCCACCGGTGGCCTCCACCGCGGCGGCGGACACCATCTCCTCGAGCATCGCGGCCACGTCCTCGTAGTCGGCGTATGCCTCGTAGGTCTCCAGCATCGTGAACTCAGGGTTGTGCTTGAACGACACGCCCTCGTTGCGGAAGTCCTTGCCGAGCTCGTACACCTTCTCGAGCCCGCCCACGATGCACCGCTTGAGGTACAGCTCGGTGGCGATGCGCAGAAACAGTTCGCGACCTTGCTCGTTGTGGTGCGTGACGAACGGTCGCGCCGCGGCACCGCCGTAGATCGGCTGCAGCGCAGGTGTCTCGACCTCGATGAACCCGCGGGAGTCGAGGAAGCGGCGCACACCCGAGATGGCGCGGGCCCGCATGACGAACTGGCTGCGTACGTCTTCGGATGCCATGAGGTCGAGGTACCGCTGCCGGTAGCGGGTCTCCGGGTCGGTGAGACCGGCATGGCGATCGGGCGGCGGGCGCAGCGCCTTGGCGAGCATCTCCACTGAGTCGACGGCAACCGATATCTCGCCACGCCGGGTGCGCACGACGGTGCCCCGGACTCCGATGATGTCGCCCAGATGCGCACCGGCGAGGAGGCTCAGTCCATCGTCTCCGAGGCGGTCAAGCGTGGCCCATGCCTGCACCGTGCCCGAACGGTCCTCGACGTCGGCGAACACGGTCTTGCCCTGGCCACGGCGCGCCACCAGACGGCCCGCGATGATCACCTGCCCGGTGGCCTCGGCGCCAGGCTCCAGCCCATCGCCGAGCGCCCGTGCATCCGCGATGGACCCCCGGCCCGTAAACCGGGCCGGGAACGGGTTGATACCCGCAGCCCGCAGGTCGTCCGCCTTCTGGCGGCGGTCAGCGATAAGGCGGTCAGCGATAAGGCGGTCAATGCCGCCGTCGACGTCCGCGGGCGACGCCCCGCCTGGGGCGTCGGCGGACGTGCTCAGTCCTCCGCCTCAATCTTCACGACCTGGTACTCGACCTGGCCGCGGGGGCTCACGACGGTAACCTTGTCGCCCTTCTTACGGCCCATCAACGCCTTGCCGATCGGACTCTCATTCGAGAGCCGGTTGCTGGGCGGATCGGCCTCGGCCGAACCGACGACCGAGAAACTCATGGTCTTCTTGTCGGCCGTCGTACGCACCGTCACCTTGACTCCGATGCTCACGACATCTGTCGGCACGTCGTGCGTGTCGATAATGCGGGCATTCCTGAGCTGGTGCTCGATCTGGATGATCCGGGTCTCGACGCGTGCCTGCTCGTTCTTGGCGTCGTCGTACTCGGAGTTCTCTGAGATGTCACCGAATTCACGCGCGGTCTTGATGCGCTCGGCGACCTCACGACGCGTTTTCGTCGTGAGGTGCTCAATCTCGTCTTCGAGCTTGTTGTAGCCCTCTTCGGTGAGGATTACCTCACGGTCCACTGCGGCCTCCCCTGAGGGTCATTACCTCGTATGCGGTCGCGGACAATAGCCGAGAGGGTCGGGGGCCGGCAACTTTCAAAGTGAAAGCGGGTGCGCTGTCTCACGCGGCAAGAATTGCCACCTCGCGTAGGCGGGCCAGCCGGTCGAGCGCGACGTCGAGTGTGGGGTCCTCCATGAGGGCCTGAAGTTGGTCTTCGGGTACGCCCCGGCCGACCAGATACCACGAGTGGAACTTGCGCAGGTAGTGGCACGCGTTGTCGGCGCCGAGCACGCCCACGATGTCGTTGCTGAACCCGACCAGCTCATCAATGACCTCGTACAGCGGCGGCCGGGGGTCGGCCGCCCCTTCCCCGATCGCACGGAACACCCATGGATTACCGAGGGCCGCCCTGCCAATCATCACTCCCGCGGCACCAGTGCGCTCGAGGGCCTCGCGGGCCCCTGCGGCGTCGGCGATATCGCCACTGATCACCACGGGAACCTCCACAGCCCGGACCACCTCCGCGCTGATCTGGTGGTCGGCGCTGCCGGAATACTCCTCAGCGGCTGCGCGGGGGTGGATGGTGATCATCGCCGCGCCGGCGTCCTCAAAGCGCCGTGCCAGATCGGCCGGGTCGCAGTCGCCCGGCTTCAGCCCCCGCCGCATCTTGACCGTCACCGGAATACGCACGGCATCGGCCATCGCACGGATCACCGCCACCGCGCGGTCCGGGTCGGCCAGCAGTGACGCCCCTGCACCGGTTTTCATGATCTTCGGCACCGGACACCCCATGTTGATGTCCACCATGTCGGCACCGGCCTCCTCCACCGCCCTGGCGGCCTCGGCCATCACGTCGGGGGCACCGCCAAATACCTGGATGCACATCGGGTGCTCGCCGGGTACCACCTCGAGCATGGAGGTGGTGCGCCGATTTCCGTGCCGGATGCCGTGGGCCGCAACCATCTCCGATACCACCAGCCCGGCACCGTGGCGACGGGACTGGGCACGGAATACCCGGTTGCCGATGCCCGCAAGCGGGGCCTGCACCACCCGATTAGGAATGACCACATCCCCAACGCTGAAGGGCTCGGCGAGCGGCCAGTGGCCATCCGATGGCGGCGGTGCCACCGGATCGCGCTGGCGCGCCGCCACGAGGGCACGCATGCGCTTCTTCACCGGCGGCGACTGCGCGTTGTGGCGCCGGTAGTGCGCTCGTGCACGAGCCTGAGCCCCTCGATGGTGAGCATGGGCTCATGCTCCTCAATGAGCACCGAATGCGGGAGCACCAACGGCGCGAGACCTCCAGTGGCAATGACGATGGGCTGTGCACCAAGCTCAATGGCAATCCGGCCCACCATGCCGTCCACCATCGCGGCGGCACCCAGTACCAGCCCCGACTGCATGCATTCCACCGTGTTGCGCCCGATCGTGGTCGGCGGCGCTGCGAGTTCCACGCGCATCAGACGCGCAGCACGCTGCGAGAGGGCATCGAGGCCGCTGTCCACACCGGGAGCAATGACGCCACCGACGAACTCGCCATTTGCCGACACCACATCGAGTGTGGTGGCCGTTCCAAAGTCCACCACCACGCATGGCCCGCCAAATCGGGCGTGGGCAGCCACGGCATTGGCGATGCGATCGGCACCCACCTCATGCGGATTGTCGACCAGAAGCGGCATGCCGGTGCGCACGCCGGGACCTACGACAACCGCGGGACGATCGAGATACCTGTCGGCTAGCGCCTGATACGCAACGGTCAGCTCGGGCACCACCGACGCCACCACCACGTGGTCCACCTCGGTCAGGCTTCCGCCGCGCAGCTCCAGAATGGTGTCGTAGCTCGCCGCCAGCTCATCAACTGTGGTGCGGCGAACCGTGGAAACACGCCAGTCGTGCAGCAACTCGTCACCTGAGAAGAGCCCTGCCACGGTCTGCGAGTTGCCGACATCGACGGCGAGCAGCACGGTCAGTCCTCCAGGACGACCGAGTCGAGGTCATCCACATCGTCCACGCGCAGCATCTCCACCGTCACGTCCTGAGTGGTGTGCACCTCAACCCGGGGAATGATGCGTGTCGGGCGGTTCTTGTCCCACACCCACACGTCCTCCATGGTGATGTGGAAGTACGGGTAGGCCGTCTGCGGATCGAACTTGCGATCCAGGTGATTGCACAGGTACGTCGCCTCCTGCGTGAGCACGCAGTAGCGAAAGAGTGGGAACACGTCGGAGTACTCGCGCTTGAGACGGAGTTCCAGTTCTGCGTCGTACTCATCAAGTTCATCGGTCTGGGACATCACGCCCCCTCTGGGGTCGAGCGGCATTCGGGGGCGGGATCATAGACCCGGCGGGGCAGAGCCCGGGAGCGCCAGTGCCAGCGGGGTGCTGTGGACGGGCTGCGACGGTGCATCGAGGGCATCGAGCAGCGCGCTGATCCGCGAGCCATCTGGCAGTTCCATGAAGGGCTCAACCTCCACCAGAGGTACAAGCACAAAGCGCCGATCGCAGATGCGTGGATGCGGGATCACCAGATCGGGATCAGAGGTGTGCCACTCACCCCCCTCCCATGCCAGCAGGTCCACGTCGAGCGGCCGCGGGCCGTAGCGGCGACCGGCGGTGCGACCCGCCTCGTGCTCCACCCGCTTGGCCACGGCCAGAACCGCCGGCGGATCCAGATCGGTGCGGATACGGATGACGGCATTCAGGAATGCCGGCTGGTCGGCCAGGTCCTGTGGGGCGGTTTCGTACACACTGCTCACCGCGTCGGCCACGACGCCTGCGGCGGCGAGGGTGTCGATCCCTGCCTGCAGCGCCGCAACCCGATCGCCGAGGTTCGACCCCAGACCCAGCCAGAACTGCATCAGAGACATTTAGCCACTGCGTGGAGCGAGACCGATACGTCGTCGACCACATGCGGGATCGCCACGTGGGGCTTGGCGATTGTCACGGTGGCCGCACGCACGGCAGGATCGGCAATCGTCCGGTCGGCTACCAGACGCGCCAGGCGCTCAAGAAGCGCCACGGGCTCGCCCGCCACGATGGCCGAGATGTCATCGCACAGCGTCGCGTAGTCCACGGTATCGGTGAGGGCGTCGGTGGTCGCCGCGTCGTCATGCGCAAGGAACATCTCCACATTCACCACGAACCGCTGCCCCAGCACCCGCTCCTCGGGGTGCACCCCATGATGGCCCACAACCTCAAGGCCACTGATACTCACTACCAGGTCGCTCATGCCGCATCTCCCCCATTGATCGTCGTCCATGCGGCCAGCGCATCGACCGTCTCGCACACATCATGCACCCGCAGAACTGCGGCCCCACCCGCCACGGCGCAGAGACCCGCACCCAGCGAACCGGCCAGCCGGTCCTCAATTTCGCGCCCGGTGATCGCACCGATCATGCCCTTGCGGGACACTCCCACCACGACGGGGCGCCCGAGGGCGGCAATGGCGGGTATCCCGCGAAGCAGCGCGACGTTGTGCTCGAGCGTCTTGCCGA
>SYFI01000165.1 GCA_005800465.1 Actinomycetota bacterium
GCACCGTCACCTTCGACGTGGCCAAGGCCGTCACCGAGATCCAGGGCGGCAAGGTCGAGTACCGCACCGACCGTACGGGAACGGTGCACCTCGGTATCGGCAAGCGCTCCTTTACCCCGGAGCAGCTCACCGAGAACTACGCCGTGGTGCTCGAAGAGATCCTGCGCGCCAAGCCGGCTGCGACCAAGGGCAAGTACATCAAGTCCATCAGCATCGCCCAGACGATGGGACCTGGGATCGATCTCGACCCGGCCATCACGTCGGACCTGCTGCAGGAGGCCACGGCCTAGACCGCCGCGCGCCACACGCACCCGACCGAAGATCACGGGGGCGGCCAACCGGTCGCCGTAAATCAGGGGCATGAGCCCCGACCCGTGTGAGGACGGAGCAACGGAGCAGCCGGGGCATATCGCCCCGTGTCGCCTCCCGACGCCCCGCCCTTGCACGGCGGAGAGACGAGGAGGTGAGGAACTGAACAGGGAACAGAAGGCGGAGGCCATCGCGGAGATCGCGGAGCGCCTCAACGCAACTGACACCGTCATTGCGACGGGATTCCATGGCCTGAGCGTCCGTGAAGTTGACGACCTGCGCGCGACGTTGCGCGAGGCGAATGGCCAGTTCCAAGTCGTCAAGAACACGCTCGCGCGTCGCGCGTGTGCCGAAGCGGGCTCGGAGACACTCCTCGAGTATCTCGTCGGGCAGACCGCGCTTGTATGGGCACACGGGGATGCCGCGGCCGTCGCGAAGGCGATCCACACGTTTGCCAAGGCATCGGACGATCGCCTGTCAATGAAGGGCGGCATTCTCGACGGTGCCCCCATCTCGGGCGAGGAGCTGAAGCAGCTCGCCGCCCTGCCGCCTCGCGAGGAGCTCTACGCGCGCCTCGTGAGTGGCATCGCCAGCCCGATTCAGGGTACGGCGAATGCACTCGGCAGCCTTATCTCGGGCCTGGCCCGCGCACTTGGTGCTTACGAGGCCCAGCGTGCCTCCGAGGCACCCGTCGCTCCGGAGACCCCGGCCGCTCTGGCCGAGGCACCCGCAGCCGACACCCCGGTCGCCGATGAGGCACCCGTCGCTCCGGAGACCCCGGCCGCTCTGGCCGAGGCACCCGCAGCCGACACGACTGACGACACACCTGTGGCGGAGGAGACTCCGGCCACCGACGACAGCACGGACGCCGCGCAGCAGCCGGCAGCCGATGACACCGCGGACGCCGAGCCGGCTGCCGACGAGACCACTGAAGGAGACTGAAGACATGGCGATGAGTACTGACGAGTGGATTGACGAGCTCAAGGCAATTTCCGTCCTCGAGCTGTCCGAGCGCATCAAGGCCCTCGAAGAGACGTTCGGCGTGAGTGCCGCAGCAGCACCGGCCGCCGCAGCTGCAGCACCGGCTGCCGCTGCCGCCGTCGAGGAGCAGACCTCCTTCACGGTCACGCTTGAGGGTTCGGGCGACAAGAAGATCCAGGTCATCAAGGTCGTCCGTGCAGTCACCGGCCTTGGTCTCAAAGAGGCCAAGGACCTCGTGGATGGCGCCCCTGGTGCCATCAAGGAGGGTGTGACCAAGGACGAGGCAGAGCAGATCAAGACCCAGATCGAAGAGGCCGGCGGCACCGCCACCCTCTCGTAGCAGCTGCTCTCTCCGTTACCGGGAGCGCCCGCGTGGCGCTCCCGGTAACGGTCCCCCGTGCCCGGCCTCTCGTGTGACGCCCGCCGGGTCTGATTAGGTCCCGGGCTGCATGTCACCCCGTTTCGCGAGCATCGTGGCCGCCATTGTTCTGGCCGCCACGGCAACGTGCGCCCAGGCAGTTGTGTCGCAGGGCGTCTTCCGTATCGGAGCCGATGCGCTGTGGGCGCATGGGGTGGATGGGTCGGGTCAGACGGTCGCCATCCTCGACCAGGGCTTTGTCGGTCTCGACGCCTCGGTGATGATGGGTGAGCTCCCACCGATTGACCAGATGGACGTCCGATCATTCGATGTCACCGATGGCCTCGCCGGCCGCGACTCCCTTGGTATACCCACCGAACACGGAACCCGTATGGCCGAGATCCTGCACGACGTCGCGCCGGGAGCACATCTTGTGCTTGTGAACTACCACTCCGACGCCGAGTTCGTGCAGGCGGTGGAGTGGATTACCGCGAATGGCATTCCCATCGTGACCCATTCGAACTCGATGCTCGGCGGCCCATTCGACGGCACCGGCCCGCTCGCCCGGGCAGTGGACCGTGCTGCCGCGGCCGGCGTGCTGTGGATCAACTCATCGGGCAACTTCGCCAAGCGCCATTGGCGGGGAGTGGCTGACTCGGCTGGCACCGTCATTCCAATCGCTCCGCAGCCCAACGAGACCCTGTTGTTTGGCATCGGCTGGAGCGGCGATGGCGTCAATGCCACGGTGTCGCTGGAGCGCCAGTTGGATGACGGCACGTTCGTTGAGGTGGCGCTGTCCGACGCCACCCGTCGAACAGCGCCAGTGACCGTGGACGGCGGCATATGGCGCGTGGTGGTGCGGCAGACCGTCGGTGGCCAGGTACCGATTGATGTTTTCTCGCGCACGGTCGGGTTCGGCACCGCGGCCGTTGCCGCTGGCAGCGTGGCCACCCCCGGTGACGCCGCCGGGTCGCTCACGGTCGGTGCAGCGGCATGGTCGGACATGGCCGAGCCGGACTACTCGTCGTTCGGTCCCACTGGGGACGGCCGCCAGAAGCCCGAGATCACGGGCCCCACGTATATCACCGCGAACCCGGCGTTCCCGGGTACGGCCGGTACCTCGGCGGCCACACCGCACGTGGCTGGTGCCGCTGCGCTGCTGCGCCAACAGCGCATGGTCGCGGGGCAGCCCATTGATGCCGCGACGCTGCGGGCCGATCTGCTCGGCCGGGCTCGTGACATCGGTGCCACGGGGCCGGATGCGTCAACCGGACGTGGAATGGTGCGCGTCGACGCCATCGCTCCCGTGGTGCGCGTGGCGGTGGGGAGGGGCGCGAAGCCCCTGCTTGTGGCCCGCGCGATGGATGACGGCACGGTGACCTCGGTTGTCGTGAGCGTGGATGGCCGTGCGATCGGCCGCCAGGCCGGGCCTCTGGCGCGCTATCGGGTTGCGGCGCTTCGTACCGGGCGGCACCGCATCCAGGTGGTGGCTGAGGACGCCTCGGGCAATATCGCCACGTTCCAACGCACGTTGGTGCGCCGATGAGGCGCGGCACGCTCGTTGTTGCCGCCCTGCTTGCGGCCGGTACCGGCACCGCGCCTGTACTCGCCGCAGTTCGCCCGCGACCCCCGGCACCCATCAGCATCACTGCGGCCCCCGGTCAGGTCGCTGCCGTGCAGCAGGCGCTCGGCCGATCGGCCCTCCGGGTAGTGCGGAGGAACGGCCGCGATCTGCAGGTGGTTGCCTCGCGCACGCGCATCCCGCTGCTTCGCGCCATTCCGGGCGTCGCCGCCGCGTCGCTCGCCCCGTCGTCGTATGCGGACGCCGACCCCGAGGATCCGGGGGCCTCGGCCCCGGGCGGGTCGAAGGGCGCACCCGTGCTGTCGGAGGGCATCGAGCGCATTGGTGCCGATGCACTCCGGCCCCTCGCTGATGACGGGAAGGGCGTTGTCATCGCTGTGCTCGACCTGGGCTTCGGTGGCACGCGTATACCCGCGCTCCAGGCCGCAAAGGAACTGCCTGGTGCCGCGCAGCTCCAGATGCAGAGCTTCGACTCGGCGTACGGCATCGCGGGGCGCAATGCCTACGGCAACCTCACCAACCACGGCGAGCTGGTGGCGCAGACGGTCTATGACTACGCGCCAAAGGCCACCTACGTGTTCGTCAATTACCACACGGAGCAGGACTTCCGGGCGGCGGTGGACTGGCTGATCCAGCGCCATCCCGACGTCGTGGTGCACAGCAACAGCTTTCTCGAGGGGCCGTTCGACGGTACCGGAGCCGCCGCGCAGGCCGTTGATCGCGCGAGTGCATCGGGGATCAGTTGGGTCAACTCCGCTGGCAACTACGCCGCGAAGCACTGGCAGGGCCCGTGGGTGGATGCCAATCAGGACGACACGCTCGACTGGCCGACGACCGGGGAGTGGACGTTCGACGCCGCGGCGAACTCGCCCATCACGTTTGCGCTGTCATGGAACCAGGACCAAGGTGCCGAGATCACCGACCTTGACCTGGCCCTTGACCACCGCGAGGCCGATGGCACGTGGACCGAGGTGGCGAGTTCACGCGACAATCAGCTGACTGGTGCCCGATCGGCCGAGCGCATCACCAACTACCTGTCGCCCACTGGCGCGACTTTCCGGCTGCGCGTGGTCCTGGCGGCCGGTCCGCCCCCGGGCGATGACCTCACGCTGTTCTCCCGTGAGGTCATGCTTGATGCCCTCGGCGATCCCGCTCCGAGCAGCGTGCCCACGCCGGGCGATGCCGCGAGCGCCATCACCGTGGGCGCGGTGGACTGGTCGAACAACGCTCTCAAATCGTACTCGTCACGTGGCGCAACCGACGACGGCCGCATAAAGCCCGATGTGGTTGCCCCTACCAATACGCGCGTGAGCACCGCCACGGGACCGAAGTCGGTGGGCGGAACATCGAACGCGGCACCGAACACGGCGGGTGCCCTCGCGCTACTCATCGGTGCCCGTCGGGCAGCGGGCGCACCACTTGATCCGGTGTCGGCGAAGTCGCTCCTTATGGGGGATGCACTTGATCTGGGCGACCCGGGGCCAGACATGTTGTTCGGTGCGGGTCGCATCCGTATGGATGTGGACCCGCCGGTCATCAGTATGTCCCCGGCGTCGCGTATCGCCTTCGCGGCGCGATTTGCCACGCCACCGCTACGCGTTGAGGCATCGGTACAGGACTCGTCACGCCTGCTGAAGTGGGTGGTGTCGGTGGATGGTGGCCAGTTGGTGCGTCGTGGGGGCGAGAACCCACCGTCAGTCACGATCGGCCGGGCGCAGCTGCCCGATGGCCCTCATGTGGTGGAGATCTCGGCCACCGACTGGGTGGGCAACACGGGAACAATCCGCACGATCGTCTCGGTGGACTCCAGCAAGCCGCGGGTGCGTCGTCTGCAGGTGCAGCGGGTAGTTGCCGCCATCCCGCGCCTCGCAGCCGGGCAGCCACGTATTGCGCACGCGCTGGTGGATGTACGGGATTACGGGAGGGTACGTCTGGCTCTCACACTCACCCGGGCATCATCCCGTCCCATCCGCCGCGTGACAGACGTCGCGGCCACTGGTCCGGTGAGTATTCCGCTGGGCGTGGTGCCCCCCGGCCGCTACGCGGTGGCCCTCGATGCCACCGACCGGGCAGGGCATCTGACCCGCGCGCGCCACGCGATCGTGATCGGCCGGTAACGGTTCCGGGGCGGATCGCCGCGAGTTTTCGCACAATCCCGTGAAGGGGGTGCGCCGCGCCCTCATCAACGTCCCCGAACGAGGTACGGATATGCCGCTCGAGCGCGAATTGAAGAGCAAGCTCAGGGACCGGGTGTCCCTTGCCAACAAGACGAATGTCGAGGAGGTCGCTGCCGAGGTCGAGGCCGCACGCGCGACCCTCGAGCCGGACGACAAGGACTACGCCCGCCTCGGCGGCTGGCTTGATGACCTTGCGCACGTGGCCGGTGGCAAGATCATCGGCCGCACCGGTGACCCGGGTGGTCTGCAGAGCTGATCCACCTTGAGGACCCGCCGAGGCGACGTCAGCCCCGGCGGGTCCTCCCGGTGTTTCCCCCTGCCAGCAGACGTTGCAGGCGTCTGGTCTCGGCGAGGGCATTCACCTGGCGCCTGTCGGCTTCGCTCCAGTGGCCACGGCCCAGGCGTTCCTCGCGACCCTCACGCGCCTCGATCCAGCGTTCATACGACTGGATAAGGCCATTGACGGCATCGGCGAGTTCGATTCCCTGCGGCGTGGCCTCGAACGGGCCGCCGTCCACGGTGAGTCCGGCGTCGGGGCGCCACGCCAACTCCTCGTGATCGGACCCCACCACGCGAAGCGCATCAGGACCAACCCGCACCTGAACGCCGTGCCATTCCCGCTTGAGCACATTGTTCTCGAGGGCCGGACGGAACCCGAACGCGCGCAGGCGCCGCCGCTCCTGCGGCGAACTCCACACCTGATGGGTGGCATCGAGAAGCGGCACCAGACGCTCCGTGATAGCTATCGCCGGTGACGGCGTCATCGTATCATCGGGGTCCGTGGGCACGCCTCTGAGTATGTCGTGTGTGGCGGGCGCGTAGCGCGCGAAGCGGTTCTCGATGCGAAATCCCGTGGAATGTGTATGATTCCCGTTCTGCCGTTGTCGCCCCTTTGCGCCTTTCGCCCGGTGCGGCGCCCTTCGGTGGCCGCGTCAATGTGCCCGCACTGCTAGCCGCCCACTCACACTGTGTGTTCGCGCCTATGGCGCGTGGCGACGCATATCCGTTCAACACCGAGCTCATGTCAGGAGGCCTCGCGACTTGAGCACGCCCACCGCCGCTCGGGTTCGGCACAGCTTCTCCCAGATGGAGAAGTTCTTGCCGGTTCCCAATCTCATCGCGATTCAGCGAGCAAGTTTCGAGCAGTTCCTCAACGAGGGGCTGCGAGATACCGTCAACGACATCTCGCCGATCCAGGACTTCACCGGAACACTCATGGTGGAGTTCGGTCCATACACGATCGGGGGTTGGGAGCCCGGGACGCCATTCTCGGAGATCTTCCCGAATAACCCCATCAAGGAGTGCCGCGAGAAGGACATGACCTACGCGGCCCCGTTGACGATGAAGGTTTCATTCTTCAACAAGGAGACCGTCGAGATCCGCCGGCAGAACGTGTTCATGGTCGATCTTCCACTCATGA
>SYFI01000012.1 GCA_005800465.1 Actinomycetota bacterium
GCATCACCGCGCCCACTGCGGTCAGGTCGATTGCCTCGCAGAAGCCCCCGCTGCGATCGAAGCCGCCGCCCATCTTTACGCGACGCCGGAAGTGCAGCTCGCCACCGTGGATGGGCACCACAGCACGCCCGTGAGCGATCCGGGCAAGCCGCGTGGCCGACCGCGATCCCCCATAGGCCTGCCAGTTGATGGTCGCCACCCCGTCGCCTCCACCGGGAATCACGACGTGCAGGTCACGCAGCATGCGCCCCGGCAACAGGCGCACAGTGCTGGAATCCACCCGGGCTGTACGGGGGGCCACGACAAGTGATTCAGGCGCGGGGGGCATCACCTGCGCCGCGGCCAACGGCGCGGCTGCGAGGGCCAGGCAGAGGGCAACCCTGAGCGCACCCGGCCGTGTCATCAGCGGGCCCGCAGCGCCGCCGTCACAGTGCTGGTGAACTTGTCCGCGGCACGGGGGGTGTCGGGGTGCACGCCATCTGGCAACTCGGTGGAGCTGAGCGACGGGGCCATGGCTGCCCAATCGGCGACGCGCACATTTCTGTACTTCGCGGGCAGCGCAGCGATCTGGGCGTTGACCTGATTCATCCAGGGCTGCCCTCGACGGAAGTCCTTGGTATAGGTGTTGATCACCACCACGCGAGGCACGCTCTTCAGCGTGCTCATCAGCGATGCCCACTGGCCCGGGCTCACCTGGTCATTGGTTCCGAGCGCAACCACCACGGCGCACGCCTTGGGACTTGCCGCAAGGTAGGTCTTGATCAGCGCGGCACCCTGATCAAACCGACGATTCACATCTCCATCCACCTTGCCGCCACCCACGATGGCGCTGATCGGCTTGGGCCGCAGATAATTGATGGCGTCCACCACCGAGTCGCCCACCACGAATCCCGGGTTGGCCCGTGAGCACTTGGCCTGCGTGGCCTGCTGCGTCCCAGCGGCAGCGGCCCCGGAGGCACTGATACCCATGGCCGCGATACCGACGGCGAGGATGCTGAGACCCACGCGGTGCGCGGCCATATGGGGAGCAAAGAAATTCGTCATGACCGCAAAGATACCCGGGGTATCCTCCGAACTCGGCCCGCCGGGTTTCTCCCCCGGGGCCCCCGTTGCTAGCCCGCGAGCCAAGGCTTGAGCGGCACGGCCTCGGGCACCAGCACAACCAACGATATCAGCGCCACGACGGCCACCACGCCCACCCAGGCGGCGATGGTCTGCGCCGGGTGCTCGCGCCACTTGCCATCGAACGTGGCGAAGGCCCGGCGCAGGCCCGCCAGTCCATTTCGCCTGATGGGTTGCTCCACAAACCGGTACGAGAGCGCCGAGATGCCCACCACGAGCATGATCTGAATCGCCACCAGCGGTGCGCCCGAAATTGACACGTCGTCGCCTGGGCGCGTGAGCATGAGCACCGGCCAGTGCCACAGGTACATGCCGTACGAACGTGCCCCGATCCACACCAGCGCCGGCAGGCCCCAGAACTTTCCGAGCAACGTCTGGGGGTGTGCGCTTACGATGATGAGCACGATGGCCGGGATGGCCAGCATCAGCATGCCGCCCTGATAGAGACGGTTCTCAAACTCATCAATGCTGAACATGCACCACAGCACCCCGGCCAGTGCGGCGAGTCCGATGATCTCCATGCCCCACCGCCCCACGGCCGATGCGACGGGCCGAAGCCGTGACGGCGGCAGCAGGATGGCGCCCACGATGCCCACGAACAGGCCCACCGCCCGGGTGTCGGTGCCGTAGAAGATGCGCCACGGCAGGGCGTACGGGTCGTACAGATGCCATGCCCACGCGGTGGAGAATGCCGCCCCGGCCACGGCCAGCACCCCAATGGCCCACGGGCGGAACTTCAGCACCACCAGAATAACGGCGAGCACCAGCGGCCAGAACAAATAGAACTGCTCCTCCACCGCCAGCGACCACAGGTGGGTGAACACGTTGGGTCGCCCGAACTTCTCCACGTAGGGAACGTCGGCGAAGATGAAGTACCAGTTGGTGACGTATGCAAACGCCGACAGCGTGGCGCCCTTCAGCCGCGGTACCTCATCCCAGTGCAGGATGAGCATGGCCACCAGCGTTCCCGCGATGGCAAGGAGCAGCGCCGGGATGAGTCGGCGTACGCGGCGTAACCAGAAGCGCCACAGATCGATGCGCCCACCCGACTGCTGCTCGGCCACCAGCAGTGAGGTGATGAGGTAGCCCGAGATCACCAGGAAGAAGTCCACGCCTAGAAATCCCCCGGGCAGCCACGTGCCGCCGGCATGAAAGATGAACACGGTCGCCACCGCGAGGGCGCGCAGGCCATCGACACCGGGCATGTAGGGCAGCCGCGCGCCGTGGGCCCCTCCCCGCTGCTCCAGTGGCGGGTACGGATTGACCGGCGGGGGTGGTGGTTGCGGCGGGGGCATCGGCCCCGTATGAGACACGAAGCGGCGGATGCCCCGCCTGTACGCTCGATGCCGTCCCAACGCCCCGGCCCTCAGGAGGTCATATCAATGTCCGTGCCGTCAGCCGATCAGGTCCCCGACATCCCCATTCTCAAGGCACTCGGCGATCGCCGAAGCATCCGCTACTTCGACGAGAGCCGTGAGGTAGAGCGCTGGAAGATCGAGACCATGCTGCAGGCAGCCCGCTTCTCGTCGTGCCAGGGCAACATCAATGCCACCGAGGCCATCGTGGTGCGCCGTGATGAGTGCGACCTGTGGGAGGAGCTCGAGGAGTGCGTCTCGGGCTTCAACGTGCAGATCATCAACCAGGCCTCGCACCTCATCCTGTGGCTCACCAACATCAACGCCTGGTACGGACGGGCCGTGGACGGCATCTCAAGCCTCAGCCTGTCCGGTGCCGCCACCAAGTACCACGGGTGGAACTACGAGTTCTCCATGACCCAGACCATCCCGCGGCTCATGAGCTTTCCGCCTGAGCGCACCGAGACGCTGCTGCGGTTTGAGAGCGGTCAGGCCGTGGCCAACGCCATCACGGGGGGCGTCGGTGTGGGCGTGGGCAACATCCTTATCGCATTCGGGCGCAAGCCGGGTGGCGTGGAGAAGGCCTTCAACCTGCCCCCCAACTACAAGTTCACGTGGGGCCACGCAGTGGGCTATCCGCTGGAAGACGCCAAGGCCGGCGGCCAGCGCCCGCGCCTCAAGTTCGACAAGCTCTTTCACGACAACGCGCTCGGCACGCCATATATGTGCCAGCCCGAAACCGAGGCGCTGCTTCGCGAGAAGGGCCTCATCCAGAAGCAGGCCCCGCTTGACGGCCGCTTTGAGGAGATCGTCGCAATCGCCGGGCAGCATGGCCGCGACCCGGGAATGCTCTACTTCCCCGCCGCCGAGATCGAGCGGCTGATGGCGGATGACGACTGGGACTTCGGCCCGCGCATCCGCGCGAAAGCCGCCGACGTACTGGCCACCGAGGAACTGCCGGAGTACCCGCAGGAGATGAAGGAGACCTTCACCAAGTTGATGGCCGAGCACGGCATCGACGCCAGCAAGTTCCTGCCCAAGGGCTAGGAGTGGACGACGAGGACATCCTGCACGAGATCACAGGCTGACGAGTGACCATCACCATCAACCGCCCTGAGAAGCGCGGCGCCCTTCGCGGGAGGACCATCCTCGAGTTATGTGGCGCGTTTGAGCGCGCCGGTGATGACGAGATCATGGTGGTGCTGGTGGCAACGCACCCAACCCCAAGGGCGGCGCGAAGTGCCGTGAACTTCTATCCTTCGCAGCATCCGGCACGAAGTGCGCACCGGGCAGACCTCACCACAGAGGAGACATGCGACATGACGACCGAAGCTGACCCCCTCGAGATCGTTCAGGGTGCACCGATCGGGTTTCAGGATGCGCTCACGTATCCCTTTTTTCAGTCGGTGTTCGACCGCAAGTCGCGTCGCGTTGCGCTCGGCATGACCGTCGAGAGCAAGGTCCTGCCCTACGAATCCCCCTACGAGCCGGTGCCTCTCGGCGAACTCGAGGAGGCCCTTCTGGTGATGGCGGGCACGGGCCTCAACGGGCTGGCACTTGCCGATCTCGATCCGGCGCGCGGCATGAGCACGCTGGTGCAGTGGACCAACCGCACCTGGCCGTCGGCATGTTCGAACCACGGCACCGAATTGTTCTGGAGCAACGACGACGGCCTGTGGTGGCTCGACATCTTCAAGCTCACGCCCGAGCCCGGCGAGATCTCAACTCTCTTGGGGCATTCGCTTGAGGAGCAGGGCGAGTTCATCGTGGACCTCTTCCGTCGGGCTCGTGTCAAGTTGAAGGACGGACGCGCCGAGTTGCCCACCACGCTGCCCGGGCTGTTCGACTTCAACCGGTGGAATGCCAACAAGCCGGGCACCACGCTGTTCGTCCCCGTGACGACCATGACCATGGAGTACATCAACGTGCTGTTCATCTACTTCGCGCGCAGCTACGCCTTCTCGATCGTGGATGAACAGCACGGCGGGCGTTCGGCGGGACTGCAGAAGTGGGTTGATCAGGGGCGCATCAACAGCAATATCCCCATGAACATGTTTGAGCTTGAGCAACGCGTGCTCTCGATGATGGTGGTGGAGCAGGGGTTCATCTGCCAGAATATGAATCTGGGGATGCAGGCGCTGGGCCTGGGTGGCTGGACCTTTACTGGATACCTGCCCAAGTTCGTGATGGGTGGCGGCGACGTGCCCGGCCTGGGCTTCCGCTTCAACGAGGCGGCCAACGGCCAGACCTATGCGGCCGGCCGCGATGGCGTGTTTGAGGCCTACATCCCGCCGTACCACGCCGACATGCATGCGGCGGTGGATGCCTTTATGGAGATGAAGTGGGGCGCCATGGACGAGGACGTGCCCAAGCCGTACAAGACGGCGCAGCAGAACGAGACCTTCGTCAACGCCATCCCGCGCCCTCACGACGAGACCGTTGAGATCGTGAAGGACTACTGCCAGTACGTGTGGGACACCTACGGGCGCTTCCCCGCGTACATCGACCCAATGTTCCAGCGCCTCACCACCCAGGCACAGCATGTGGACGTGGACTTCTACGAGCAGCACTACCCCGACGGTTCGCTGTCGGGTCAGCACGAGAATCACTTCCGCCGTTGGCACCCGGAGATGTGCGACCACGAGGGCAGGCCTCCACGCGCCTGACCCCGTTCGGGGAGTGCCCCGGACCGGACCTGCGTACCTCCGGCCCGATCCATCCCGCGCGATGGTTGGAGCCATCGCGCGGCTGCACGCCGCAGGACGGATCGTCGGCACACATGCCGACGCGGTAATGGCGGTGGATCCCTCGGGCAACCGCTTCACGCTCGAGAGATGAAGCTGCGGGGCGCGCCGGTACCGCACGCGCCCCGCCAAACCGCTTATGGCTTCTCGGTAACCGGTGCCTGCTGCTGCGGCGCCCCTGCCTGGGCGATGATGCCCTGAACGCCCTGAATGGCGCTCTGCTCCGGAATGCCGAGGATCGGCACCACTGAGCGGGCGATGTCCTTCACCGATGCACCGCTCTTGGCCGAAGCCACGATTGCCTCGGTCAGCTGCTTCTGCTCCTGCTGGGCCTGAAGCTGGAGGGACTGCCCCTCCTTGTTCGTCGTCCCAAGCGACGCGGCAGCAGAGCGGACGTCGCTCAACCCTGTGTCGTCACCAAGACCCACCGCGAGGGGGATCAGGGCGCAAAGAGCAATGATGATCGTCGCCGCGGCGACCGGAATGAACTCACGAAATTTTCCCATGGGCGGCAGGTTGCCATGCGGAGTGGATGCGTCGCCCGACATACGTTGCATCCGACCCCACGCGAGGTCCTGCTACCGGCCGTCTTTAGTCACCGTGATCGCGCTGTTCACGACCTTCGTGAGGGTTGTGGCCCCCGGTGCGAACAGCCCCAACACACCCGACGATCTCCCCTCGCTACGATCAAATGGGCCTGACGATCCTGGCGCCCGACGCAGGTATATGGGGTACCCGGGCGCAGTGGCACCCCCGAACGGCGAAGGGGGGCCACAGGCCCCCCTTCGCGAACAACAACCAAACTACCGGCCGATCATGGGATGTCGGCGCAGTTCTCCGGGTAATCCTTATTGTTGGCAAGACACTCAGCCTTCTGCTGGGCAAGAGTCTCGTCCGAGTTGTCGTTGTCGTTGTCGTTGTCGTCCGTGTTGTCGTTGTTCTGATCAACCGTCACCGTGGTGGCGGGAGTGGCAGCAGGGGTTGCCACGGTCTCAACCTGCGTCGTCGTGGCTGGAGCAGCGGTATCGCTACCACCGCAACCGACGGCGCCGATCATCAGTACACCGACGCCAAAGATGGCGGCGATCACTGGGAGTGAACGTCGAGGCAATGGGGATCCTTCCTTTTGGTTACCGGAAACGATAGTTGTGATCATATACGCGAACCGAGGACTGACGACGTGGCGCGACGTACGGGGAGTCAGTCCTCGATGTGTGTATCGGAGCCCGTGAGGCTGCTCAGCACTGGCGCGCCGACAGCCTTAATCGTCTCATCATGGACCGCCCGGGTAGCCTCGATCCGACCAAACGGGACACGAGAGCCCCAGAGAAGCTGCGAACACTGTGAGGAGGATCTCCCCCGGGAGCATGGAACTTTCCCGCCAAACTTAAAACTATATGGGAGCACTATGGCCTGGCTTGCCGTCATCATCGCCGGATTCTTTGAGGTCGTCTTCGCGACCATGCTCAAGCTGTCAAATAACTTCACGCGGCTGTGGCCCATCGTTGGATTCGCCGTGTCGGGCACCATCAGCTTCTGGCTGCTGGCGTGGGCCCTCCGCACGCTCCCCATCGGCACCGCCTACGCGGTATGGACCGGCATCGGTGCGGCTGGCACAGCGGTGCTCGGCATCTGGGTGTTTCACGACCCGTGGGGTATCGGGCGCCTCAGCGGTATCGCCCTCATCATCGTGGGCGTCGTCGTGCTGAACCTGAGTGGCACAACCGCCTGAGCGGCATCAGCCGCGGTGCTGGGCCTCGATGCGGTGCACGGCGATCAGGCTTGTGGCACCTGGGTGCGCCACCTGCGGGCCGCTGGTGAGCACCACGCGCTCTCCCCCGGGGATGTCGAGCCTGCGCTGGGCGCGCAGCAGGCAGCGTTCCACCAACGCCTCCACCGACTCGTCGGGCCGCGCGTGGAGTGGCTCAGGGATCACGCCCCACTCAAGCGCCAGCTGACGCGCCACGCCGGCATCAGCGCACAGCGCGACGATCGGCCTGCGCGGTCGGAACTTCGCGGCGGCACGCGCTGATCCACCGGTGGCGGTGGGGATGACCAATGCGGCGGCCTTGATGTCACGTGCCAGGAACACCGCGGCGCGCATCACCGACTCGGCCACGGTTGCCCCGTGCGCGGTCATGTCGACACCCATCGGGATGACGCCCTCCTGGGCGTTGGCCGCGATGGCCGCCATCTGGGTGACCGCCTCCACCGGATAGCGCCCGGTGGCGGTCTCGCCGCTCAGCATCACGCACGAGGTGCCGTCCATCACGGCGTTGGCAACGTCAGATGCCTCGGCGCGCGTGGGCTCGGGCGCCGTGCTCATGCTCTCGAGCATCTGTGTGGCCGTGATGACCAACTTGCCATGTGCGCCTGCCGATTGGATGATGCGCTTTTGCAGCAGGGGCACGCGGGCCACGCCGGCTTCCACGCCGAGGTCGCCGCGAGCAACCATGACGGCGTCTGACGCCTCAACAATTGAGTCGAGGCTCTCGATGGCCGCCAGCGTCTCGATCTTGGCGATGGTGCGAATGCTGGTGCTGCCCACTAGCTTGCGGAGTTCCTGAATATCGTCAGCCCGATTGACGAACGAAAGCGCGATGAAGTCGGCGCCGGCATCGATGGCCACGCGCACATCGGCACGATCCTTGTCGCTGAGCGCCATGCGGTCGACCACGGCATGCGTAAGAAATGCGCCGCGCCGCGGCAGGACCTCGCCCGGGATGATGCAGGTGCCGAGCAGCGCGCTCTTCTCGCGCTCGAGCACAGCGATGCGAGGGGCGCCATCGCCGATGACCAGCTCCGACGTACCGAGCACCGCTGCCTCCACCAGCCCAGGCCACTCCACAATGAGCGACCTGGTGGCACCCGGTGCCTTCGGGTCACCCACAATGCGCACGCGGTCGCCTTCGGTCAACGCGAGGCGCTTGCTCGACTCATGCAGGCGAATCTTGGGGCCCTGGAGATCGAACATAATGGCGACGTGGCGCCCCACACTGGCGGCGGCGTCACGGGCCATCCACGCGTGGCGAAGCCAGTCCTCACGGGTGCCGTGCGAGCAGTTGATGCGCACACCATCCACCCCGGCGCGAATCATCTGGCGCAGGATCAGCGGGTCGTCGGTCGCCGGCCCGAGGGTGGCGACGATCTTGGTTCGGCGTTCAGACATGGCGAAAGGACGCGGGATGGTAGACCGGTTTCGCCCAGCTGCAGCACAAATGCCCGCATTACGCCATGCGCGTTGCATGGCGCACACCAGAGTTGGTCAGATGCTGGAGACCACCTTGTCGAACTCAAGCCGCGCCCCGCGGGGCCGGTACGGATCGGGGCCGTACTCACCGATGTTCAGCACAAATAGGGCGCTCAGACGCCCGTCTCCGAAGAACTCCGCATCCACACCGGCCTTGTCGAACCCCAGCATGGGGCCCGCGGCCAGGCCGGCAGCACGCACGGCGATGATGAAATACCCCGCCTGCAGCAGCGCGTTGAACGTGGCGGTTGCCTCGCGCTCCTCGCGGGTGCGGGCCTCGTGGTAGGTAACGGCCTCGAGGGCGTATGGGGCAAGTATGGCCAGGTACTCGTGAAACCGGGTATCTGCGGCAAAGATGAGCGTGGCGGGCGCAGACGTGGTGCGCTCACGATTGCCCTCAGCCATAAGGGGAAGCAGCCGCGCCCTGGCCTCGGGCGACCTGACCACCACCACGCGCAATGGGTTGATATTGCTCGCCGTGGGCGCGTACTTCATGCGCTCCCAGATACCGCGGATCTGCTCATCCGTCACCGGCGTCGTGCCGAACGTCTTGGGGGTATGGGCCTCGGTGAACAGCAGGTTCTGGGCCGCCTGATCGATCTGAGTCTCGGACATGGGGGGCAGCGTACTCACAGCCGACCATGCACCGGATGGGGAACGTCGGCCCCCATGCCCGAGCGGCACGAGGGCTGGGGGCTGCGGTTGGGCAGCGCGGCACCTCACCACGAAAGGTCCGCTATTTGATGGGCTTCCCGTCCCGGCGAACCGTCACCTTGCGACCCTTTACCGACCCGGCGCGAAGGGCGGCGATGACCTTCTCGGCCGATGACGCGGGCACATCAACCAGCGAGAAACGATCGGCGATCTGAATGGCACCGATCTCGCGACCAGCAATATTCGCCTCGTTGGCGATGGCGCCCACCAGATCCTGGGGTCGTACGCCGGCAATGCGGCCGGCACCCACGAAGATGCGCGTGCTTCCCTCGGGCGCCGGGCGACTGGGGCCGGCCCGGTTGGCCCGGCGCGGCGCGCCGTCACCACCCTGGTATCCCCCGCCCTGACCAGCTCGGTGCGGGCGCTCCTCGCGCACGCGGGGCTCCGGGATGTCCTCATCGTCCTCGTCAGAGCCACGCGACGCCTGGTGTGCCAGCTTCACTGCGGCGGCAGCCACGTCCATCACGTCGAACTCATCGCTGAGAGTCTCCACCACCACGCGGAACGACTCAAGCTCCTCCTCGAGGATGCTCTCGCGCAGCGTGGCGGTGGTGACGTCGAGCCTGCGAGCGCGTAGGTCGGCCACCGTGGGCAGGGCCTGCTGCGGCACCCGCTGGCCGGTCACCCGCTCGATATTTCGCAGCATGCGGTGCTCGCGCGGCTCAGCCAGCGTGATGGCCACGCCCTCGCGACCGGCACGGCCCACGCGACCGATGCGGTGCACGTACTGGGCGGGGGCCGACGGCACATCGAAGTTGATGACATGCGTGAGCTGGTCGATGTCGAGCCCACGGGCGGCAACGTCGGTTGCCACCAGCAGGTCGGTGGTGCCCGAGCGCAGGCGACCCATCACCCGATCGCGCTGCTCCTGGGTCATTCCGCCATGCAGCGCCTCGGCGCGGTAGCCGCGACCATTCAAGGTCTCAACCAGCTGCTCTACCTCAATGCGCGTACGGCAGAACACCAGCGCGGAGGCGGGCGACTCGGCATCGAGCAGGCGCACCAGCGCGGCGGGCTTGTAGGCACGCTGCACCACGTACGCGGCCTGGCGGATGCGTGGCGACTCGCCCGCTGCCGTGGACCCATCCTCAATCTGCACCCGTACCGGATCGGTGAGGTGACTCTGTGCGA
>SYFI01000013.1 GCA_005800465.1 Actinomycetota bacterium
AGGGCGTGGAACTAACCCTGCGCGGTCGCCTTATCCAACAGAGCGGCCGCGGCTTTCGCGCGGTGGTGAGTGTGCATTCGGGTGAGACCCTCGTGGCCGAGGGCGAGGGCATGTGTGTACTCCGCGCTGATTCCAGTGGCGCTGAGTAGCATCGGCCACCATTCCGACCGCTCCAACCGGAGGCACCACCACATGACGCTGATCCGCCTGGGTCACAGCCCGGACCCCGACGACGCGTTCATGTTCTACGCGCTCGCCAAGGACCTGATCCCCACCCACGGGTTTGAGTTCGAGCACGTGCTGCGCGATATCGAAACACTCAACCGCTGGGCGATGGAGGGGCGCCTCGAGGTCACCGCGATCTCGGTGCACGCCTATGCGAGCGTGGCCGACAAGTACCGCCTGCTCCCGCACGGGGCATCGATGGGCGAGCAGTACGGCCCCATGGTGGTGGCGCGTGAGGCCATCGACCCCGCCACACTCCCGAGTCTGAAAGTGGCCGTACCGGGTCGTCTCACCAGCGCATTTCTTGAGCTGCAGCTGGCTGTGGGGCGCATTGCCGAGCCGCTCGTGGTGCCGTTTGACGAGATTCTGGACGTGGTGGAGCGTGGCGATGCCGATGCCGGGCTGGTCATCCACGAAGGGCAGCTCACCTACGAGAGTCAGGGCCTGATCAACATTCTTGATCTCGGCACGTGGTGGCACGACCTCACCGGAGGCCTGCCGCTTCCCCTCGGCGCCAATGCCGTGCGTCGCGACATCGAGGGCGATGAGATGGTGCGGCTGTCCCACGTGCTGCGCGACAGCATTCAGTACAGCCTCGACAACCGGGCGGGCGCGCTGGCCTACGCAGCCGAGTACGGCCGCGGCCTGAACGACGCCCTTAACGATCAGTTCGTTGGCATGTACGTCAACGACCGCACACTGGACTACGGCGAAGATGGCCGTGAAGCTGTTCGCGAATTGCTGCGCCGCGGCATCGAGGCCGGGCTCATCGACCATGCCGTGTCCGTCGACTTCGTGGAGGGCTGACCGGGTGGCGGATCGCGACTGGGAAGCCGAGATCGACATCTGGACCGAGCGGTTCAGGCACATCCCCGATCCCCCGGCCGCATTCGCGAACGCGATCCGCGATGGATGGAACCCGGAGGATCGCCAGGCCCTTGCAGCCGAAGCGGCCGCCTACGCCGTGCGCCACGAGGGATGGGTCGCGCAGATCATCGGTGGCGATTGGGATCTGGTGCGGCTCGACCTCCGCGACCCGTGCGGAGCATGTGTCCGGTATGGGGGATCTCCCTACTCGCTCTCAGGCGCCACTCCCGATCTGCCTCCGTCCCCGCCGCTGCCAATCTGTCCATCGTGCCGGCACACGCTCAACCTTCTCACGCCCTTCTTCATGCAGAGCGTGGGGACCCACCCCGAGGACCTCGCCGCCGAGGCGGTCCCATACGAGCCGATCGAGGATTGACCCCGTGAGTACCGATGCCCGCCAGCCGGGACCCATCACATTCGGCCAACTGCTCTCGCGCGCATGGCGCATGTACCGGGCAGAGCCGTTGCTGTTTCTTGTTCTCACCGCGGTCACCGTGATCCCCGTGGGAATCCTGTCGGGCATCGCCAGCGCGGCCGCCACCGACGCAACCAGCACGCAGCGTGCGGCAGCGGTCATATTCATCGCCGTCATCCCCGCGCTGTTGCTGCTCCCCGTCAGCGGGGCAGCCGTGGCGATGGCCACCGTGCGTCGCCTCACCGGCGACCGCATCAGTGCCGGTGCCGCCCTCGAGCGTGTGGGAGTGCGATTCTGGATCCTCTTCGGCGCCTTGGTGCTGGTGACGCTCGGCGTGATCGTGGGCCTCTTCGCGCTCGTCATCCCGGGCATCTTCCTTGCCGTGCTGTGGCTGTTTGCCGGACAGGCGGCCGTCATTGAGGGCAAGGGCGTGACCGACTCCCTGCGCCGCAGTCAGGATCTGATCCGCGGGTCCTGGTGGACGGTCTTTCTCGCGTGGCTCCTCATTCAGGTGGTGGCGGGCGTGGCGCAGGTGCTCATCGGGGTGATCGGGGTGCTCATCTTCGTCTCCCTCGACGGCACGGCTCTCACTGCCGCCAACACCATCTGGAGCACGCTCACCCAGTTGGTGGTGCAGCCCTTCGCTCTCATCGCATTCGCGCTGCTGTACGCGGACCGCGTCATCAGGGTGGACGGCCACCTGCCCGAATAAGTGCCGGGGGAACATCGCGGTCGCGGGGCGACCGGCGGGGCCCACACCACCCCGGCCGAGTGCAATCCTCTACTGACGTGAAGGAATGATGAGCGGGACGAGATCCCCACCAAACCTGACAATGCGGGTGGGTGTTTACAAATCGCCCGCATTGGCGCGGCTATACCTCAACATCCGGGTCACCAAGTGTTACCCGTGACCCCATAGGTCTCTTACAACCTGCTGCGAGGTTGTCCGCATGGCCACTCTCACACCGCTCCCCACGATCCCGTCCGCCGCCATCGGGGACACACTGCGGCCGGCGCTCTCGCGCCAGGACCTGTTCGACGGGATTCCACGAAGGGACCTTGACCTCCTCGACGCCCGCCTGCCTTTGGTGCGCTGGGCCCGGGATGCCGAAAGTCCGGCCGCGCTCATGCGCGGTGACCACGTGTACCTGGTTCGCCAGGGACGCATCGCCCTCTACGACTCACCCGAGCACGGTCCTGACGTCATGACCGCCATCGTCGAGCCAGGCGCCGTGTACTCGTCGCTCGGTCTCGAACGCATGCCCCGTGCGGCGGCGCTTGAAATGAGCGCAGTCACACCACTTCCGATCCACGCCGTTGAGGCACTCGTCACCCGCTACCCGCGGTTTGGCGTAAACCTCGCCGTGGCGCTCTCGAGCAGGCTCATCAACCTGCGCGAGACCGTCGGCATCGTGTCGGAGATGCGGGTAGAGGACCGGCTGCGACGCAGGCTTCACCAGATCGCCGAGCAGATCGGCACGGCCGCCCCTGAGGGTGTCCGGATTGGTCTCGACCTCACACATGCACAGTGGGCATCGCTCATCGGCGCATCGCGTGAGGCAGTGACCACCGCCTTCGGCAAGCTCCGCACCGCCGGAGAAGTGGAAATGGACGGCCGCGCCATCACGATCCCGTGGGGCGCCATGCGCGCCGCAGGGGAGCCCGCCGTACTGGCGAGATAGCGCACAAGTGGAATGGTGGTGGTGCCCGGGGCTCTGAGTGCCACCGCCGGAACCGCCCCGTGGTCATGACGCCGCTGGGCAGGGCATTATTCAAGCGTGGCACCCGAGCGCAGAAACTCGTCGCAGTCGCGACCGCCGCGCAGACGTCCGCGCGCGCGGCGGCGGCGCGTGAATCCTCTGCTTATCGGGCTGGTCGCCCTAGTGGTGGGAATCGCCGCCATCGGGCTGGCGACGCGTGGCGGTGATGCCCCGACATCACGGGCCACAGCCGACCCCGTCATCCCCTCCGTCACCACCCCGAGCGCATCAGCCGATCAGCTGGGGCCGCTCGATCAGGAGCTGGTGAGCATCGGGGCGAAGGGCGTGAGCATCCATAGCGCCGGGGGACGCCGCAAGGTGGTGGCGCTCACGTTTGACGATGGCCCCGGCAAGGACACCCCATCCGTCCTGTCGATCCTCAAGCAGAACAACGTGCCGGCCACATTTTTTGTGGTGGGAAGGGAGATCCAGGCCAACCCGCAGATGCTGAGCCAGCAGATCGCGCAGGGAAATCAGATCGGCGTCCACACGTGGGATCACCAGGACATGACCAAGTTGTCATCGGCCAAGCAGCAGAAGCAGATCATGGATACCCAGAACGCGATCATCAATGCGACCGGCACGCCCAGTCGCCTTTTCCGGGCGCCCTACGGCGCGGTAAGCCCGTCGGTGATCGCAACGGCGCAGAAGAACAAACTGCTGTCAGTGCTCTGGGAGACCGACCCCAACGACTGGCAGCAGCCGGATGCGGCCACGATCGTGCAGCGTGTGATGTCGCAGGTGAGCCCCGGCACGATCATCCTGCTGCACGATGGTGGCGGCGACCGCGCCAACACCGTCGCTGCGCTGCCCACCATCATCAGGGAACTCAAGAAGCAGGGCTACGGGTTCGCCACCGTCGGGGACCTTGTGATCTCCGACCCGCCCACCGCCAGCGATATGTCGGTTGACGGCAAGGGCGTCACCGAGTAGCGCGCGTCGGGGCCGCGAGGAAGCGGTCCACCTCCGTACACCACGTGTCGTCATCACCCGCAGCGACGGCCGTGATGCCGAGCGACCGGGCCGCCTCAAGGTTGCGCGGCTGGTCGTCGACGATGAGCACATCCTTGGCGGCGGTGCCATCGGCCAGGAGCACTGCCCATGCCGCGGGATCGGGCTTCACGTGCCCCCCGATACTCGAGATGACCACGTGGTCGACCACATCTGCGAGCCCGGTCTGTGCCAGCACGGGCTGAAGCCACTCATGCCGATGGTTGGAGATGATCCAGATGTCGGCGACCTCGCGCCATGCGGCCACGCGCGCCGGGTCGATACGCGGGCGCAGGTTGAGGATTGCCATACGGTCGGACGCATCGGGCACCGGCACCCCGAGGGCGTGCCAGAAAGCTGATTCGGGAACACGACCACCCCAGTAGTCGTCACGAAAGGAGCCCCGGAAGAGATCGCGCACTGCGCTGGGATCCACGCCCAGGCGATCGGCGGCCCGTGCCGGGAAGGTGGGCATGAGCGAATCGATGAGGACGCCGCCGGCGTCGAGTCCGAGCCGGCGGGTCAGGCGGCGGGCCTCGTGGCCACGTGGATGGCAGCGGCGGCACGTGCCGCCTGTGCAACGGCCACGTCGAGGGCCGTCACATCGCCCGCCTCCGCGGCATCCGCGGCGGCACGGAGCGCAGATGCCAGAGTGACGTCAAGCGGGGCGACGCGCCTGCGCTGTGACTCCAGGCGCTGATCGTCCAGTCGCGCCGCCGACAACTGCTCTGCCGCCCGCTCGGCGCGTGCTGCAGCGGCAGCGAGGCCAGCTGCACCTGCCTGCGCTTGGGCCGCGGTGAGACCATTGGGCAGGGCGTCGAGGCGGATGCTGGCAGCGCGGGCGGCGGCCACCGCCTCACGTACGAGTGCCAGATAGTGCGACGGGCTCACGGTTGTGCCGGGCGCGACCTGCGCGGTAGGCACCGGATCGGGCGCACCACCGCAACCGGCGAGCCCGGCCGTGCCCAGCACGGCAGTGGCGATCAGGACGAGGGCTGCGCGGCGGATGGGATCCCCCTCAATGCGATGAGCAGTTGTGACGTGGCTGACCTTAGGCCCACCTTGCCAGACGCCTTGAGTGCACCCCGCATCTGGCGCATGGTGGCCACGATCGGACCGATGGCCGCCAGCAGGCGCCGCTGCTCGGCCGTGAGTGCCGGGTCGCCCAGGTGCAGGGCACCGAACTCGCGCACCTCGCGTGTGATGTCGGCGACCACGCCATCCACTTCGATATTCGACGCCTGGGCGCCCTCACCCGACAGTGCGGTCGTGGCAATTACCCCCATGCGCTCGGCCGGCTGCACCAACTGGCGCACCGACTCGACGAACGCCGCAGGCGATGTGGTCTGCACCCGCACGGCCTGCTCATCCGACCCGCATCCGGCGAGTGCCAGTACGATAAGGACGAACACCCCAGCGGTGGATGCCGCGCGACCGATCATGGCTGAAGCCTACGGGCATCCTGCGGCGACACACCGCCGATGGTCGCGGGGGCGGCGGCGCACATGGTCGGTAGGCTGCGGCCGCCCTTCGAACCGGAGTAATACGTGACTCAGCCGGCATCGTCCGACCTCTGTATCGCCACCGTTCGAACCCTCGCGATAGACGCCGTCCAGAAAGCGAATTCTGGGCATCCCGGAGCCCCGATGGGCCTTGCACCCGTTGCCTGGCGCATCTTCGAAGGACAGCTCAGGCACGCGCCCGGGGACCCTGCATGGCCGAACCGCGACCGCTTCGTGCTGTCTGCCGGCCACGCATCGGCCCTGCTTTACGCG
>SYFI01000014.1 GCA_005800465.1 Actinomycetota bacterium
GCGCATTCATCAGGAAGTCGCCGAATGGACGCCCCCCCTCGCCCGTCGTGTTATTGCGCGTGAAGGCCACACCGGTCCCGGACCGCTCACCGGTATTGCCAAACACCATCCGCTGCACATTGACCGCCGTACCGAGGTTGTGGGGGATCCCGTGATGACGCCGATAGTCGTACGCCCGGCGGTTCTCCCAACTGTCAAATACTGCCCGGACCGCGCCATCCAACTGCGCCCGGGGATCCTCTGGGAATGCCTCCCCGCGGTGTTCTGCGAAAATGGATTTGAACCAGTCACACAGCCGGCGCAGATCATCGGCACTCAGATCGACGTCCGACTGCGCACCCCGCTCGGTCTTGAGGGCGCCGAGAGCGGACTCAAAATGATGCCGTTCGACCTCGCAGACCACATCGCCATACATCTGGATAAAGCGCCGATAGGAGTCGAACGCGAAACGGGGGTTCCTCGTGACGTCCGCCAGCCCCTCCACGCTTTTGTCGTTCAGGCCCAGATTAAGGATCGTGTCCATCATCCCGGGCATCGAGTCGCGCGCCCCGCTTCGCACCGACACCAGGAGGGGGTCGGAGGGATCACCCAAACGCTTTCCGGCGCTCGCCTCAAGCGCAGCGAGGTGGGTGTCGATCTCATCCGTGAGCCCGGCCGGCAGCACCCCGTCCGCGCCCAGAAACGCCATGCACGCGGCGGTAGTGATCGTGAACCCGGGAGGTACGGGGAGCCCCAGGCGCGTCATGTCGGCCACGTTCGCGCCCTTGCCGCCAAGCAGGTCGCGAAAGTCCCGGGATCCCTCGCTGAAGGCGTAGACCCATTTGGTCACGCCACCCGGCATCAGTCGCCGCCACCCGCGGTCACCAGCACGGTGAAGTCGGCGGCGCCCGCATAGGCGGACTCCGCCCTGCGTACGAGGGCGTGGCGACGATTCCGATCGGCAGGGTCTTCGGCGTTCACCATGACCGCCTCGAAGAAGGCGTGAACCGGGGGGGCCAGCGCGGCGGCGGCGGCGATCGCAGCGTCTGGGTCGCCCGCGTGACGTGCGGCGGCAATTGCCGCCTCGGCAGCGTCGAGGGCAGCTCCAAGGGCATCTTCGTCGGGGTCGCCAGCCGAGACAAACCCTGCGAGACCCGACTCGGACCCCGCGACGATACGACGGCAGCGGGTTGCGGCCGTGGCGGCGCGTGCCAGATCGGCGTCGGCCCGCCGTGCATCGAGCGCGCGCGCCCACGATGCCATGGTGGCCAGGCCGCCGGGCGCCGAGGCGATGGCCGCACGTACTGCGTCCCCCGCAACGTCCTCCTGCCCCAGATGGTACGCGAGGCGATCGGCCATGAACGACTCAAGCTCGGCAAGCGCCGCGTTGTCGTCGAGCACCAGATCGGCACCTTGCGATCGCAGGCGTGCGAATGACGGCGGGAAGATCTGGGCAGGAACAAGATCCCAATCGCGCTCGAGCGCCAGGCGCACGACCCCTGCGGCAGCACGGCGAAGTCCGTAAGGGTCTTTCGATCCGGAGGGGATTTCCCCGATCAGGAATGCCCCGGAGAGGTTGTCCACCTTCTCGGCCAGAGCGAGGAGCGCCCCCGCGGCCGTCGACGGCGACGGGGAGTCGGGCCCCTCAGGCAGGTACTGCTCGGCGATTGCGACGCAGGTGGCTTCATCGCGCCCCGCAAGACCCGCGTAGTGACTCGCCGCGAACCCTTGCAGCTCACTGAACTCGGCCACCAGGATTGCGCCCTGATCTACCTTCGCGAGCGATGCGGCATCCTCCGCCGTGCTGCGGATGCTGGCCTCCACACCTGCGCCCTTCGCCAGATCACCCACGCCGGCGACCAGACGATCGCGCTTCTGTGCAAGGGTCCCAAGGCGGGCATGGAAAACGATGTCATCGAGCCGCGAGTTCAGGTCGTCAAGCCCGCTGGCCACGTCGCGGTCGTAACTGAACGCGGCATCCTGCAGCCGGGCGTCCAGCACGCCTTCGTTGCCGCGAACAATGACGTCGGCATACGCCGGGTCGCCATTGGACACGGCAAGGAATATGGGCATAAGGGTGCCGTCCGCAGCGCTCACAGGCATGTAGCGCTGGTGGCTTTGCATCGCAGTGACGAGCACCTCCTCCGGGAGTCGCAGGTGGTCCCCCGCGATGGACCCGGTGATCACGCTCGGCCACTCCACAAGGTGAACGACCTCCTCAAGCTTGTGCGCGGGGTCGCTCCACGAGCCTCCCGCTGCTGCAGCAGCTGCGTCCAGCCCATCGGTGATCGTGGCGCGCCGCTCCAGGTGATCGGCGAGCACCGCGGAGCACCGAAGTTGCTCAAGGTATGACCGGGCCTCGGACACCTCGACGGGGCCACCGAGGAATCGGTGACCACGGGTCACGCCGGAGGCCGGCACACCGGCGACGTCGAATGTGCACGTCTCGGATCCAACCTTGGCGGTGATCCAGCGAACCGGGCGCGAGAACCGCAGCCCCGTGCCGTCGCCCCAGCGCATCGTCTTTCCAAACCGCAACCCCTCAAGCACCCGACGGGCGATCTCGGGCACCAGATCGACCAAGGCGGAATCCTCGCCGGGCCGGTCAAACCATACGAAGTCGCGGCCGCTCTCGGCGTCAGGTCGTGTGACCAGATCGGCCACCGCAACGCCCTGCCCGCGCGCGAACCCCTCACCGGCTTTCGTCGGCGCGCCATCCTCGCCAAACGCGGCAGTCGCCGCTGGCCCGCGCACTGCCATCGCCTCACCGGACTGGCGCGCAGGCACGTCTGCCACAAACACCGCGATTCGACGTGGGGCCACCCATGCCACGGGGTCGCCGCCGCTCAGATGCAGCGTGGACAGCGCGTCACTCATCAGCGCAGGCGCTTGCAGAATGGCCTCGCGACATGCGCTCGATGGCAGTTCCTCGCACCCGATCTCGATGAGCAGGTCAGGCATCGACCAGATCCCCCGTGATTGCAGCAAGCCAGGCCTCGGCGCATCGGGCCGCGAGGGCGCGAACGCGCCAGATGTACGCGCCACGCTCAGTCACGCTCACAACCCCGCGCGCGTCGAGAAGATTGAACGAGTGGCTGCACTTGAGAACCTGGTCATATGCAGGCAGCACCAATCCTGCGTCGAGGCAGCGATTGCACTCGCGCTCGTGGTCGTCGAAGTGGCGGAAGAGGGTTGCCGTGTCGGCGACGGTGAAGTTGAACGCGCTCCACTGCCGTTCGTTCTCCTGATACACGTCGCCATAGGTCACTCCCGGCGCCCACTCGAGCTCGTAGACCGACCCCACACCCTGCAGGTACATGGCAATGCGCTCAAGGCCGTAGGTGAGCTCAACCGAGATGGGAGCAAGATCAATGCCGCCCGCCTGCTGGAAGTAGGTGAACTGGGTCACCTCCATGCCGTCGAGCCACACCTCCCATCCAAGTCCCCACGCGCCAAGAGTTGGCCCCTCCCAATCGTCCTCCACAAATCGCACGTCGTGGATGGCGGGATCGAGCCCAAGGGCGGTGAGCGACCCCAGATACAGGTCCTGGACGTCCTCGGGGGATGGCTTGAGGATGACCTGATACTGAAAGTAGTGCTGGAGGCGGAAGGGGTTCTCGCCGTAGCGGCCATCGGTGGGACGGATGGACGGCTCCACGTACGCAACCCGCCACGGGTCGGGGCCGAGGCTGCGGAGGAGCGTCGCCGGATTGAACGTTCCGGCCCCCACCTCGGTGTGGTACGGGTGCATGAGCGAGCACCCGCGCGACGCCCAGTAGGCGTGCAGGTCGAGGATGATCTGCTGGAAGCTCGGGCCGCGGTTCATCGGCCGGGGAGCATAGCCCGACTGCCCGACTGACACCGCACCGCCACGCGTCCGAGGATGCGGGATAGGGTCAGATCCTCCGCATGCCCCGACGCTCCACAACTCCGCCGCTTGCAGTGGGCGCGCTCATCGCGGTCCTCGCGGTGTCCGTGGGCGGAGGTTGGTACGCGGCCAAACACCTGAGCCATCCGGCGTCCCGCCCGGTGGTGGCTGCAGCACAAGCGGAGCCCACCTATGACGCCCCCGCGCCCGAGGATGCCGTCACGTCCCATGAGACGCCGCCAGCGCAGGCCGCCCCTGCGGTAACGATTCCTCCCGCGCGCAATTCCTCCCAGTCATCCGGCACACCCGCCGAGCCGGTGGCGCCCGAGACAGACACGGCCCCCACCCCGGGGGGCCCCTCTCGCCAAGGACCACCGCCATCTGCCGCCCCCGCGCGACGACCCGCTACCCCGCCCCGGCCCGCGCCCCGTGCCCCAAGGAAGACGGCCCCGACCACACTCGCCCAGTACGTGCCACCGCCCACCGTCACGGTGGAAGAGGATCAACTCCCCGCCGAGGGCACGGCGTGGAGCGAGCTCCTGGCACTGCGCAACCGTGCCGGCACCTCGTCGCAGGAGCGCGCCGACATTGAATGGATTCTGAACCTCGCCCGCCTTGCCGCCGCGCCCGACGCACCCGACGGGCGCAAGGCGACCGCACGGCGGGCGCTGCGGGTCAATGCCTGGTGGTACCGAACCCACGACTCCCCCACGCAGCGGGTGATCGCCCGTGACCCCGATGGCGTTCTGCTTACGTATCGGAAAGGGCATGGGTTCATGGTCAATCCCGTCGCCACCATGGGGCGCTGGCGTAATCTCAACGCCGAATGGGATGCACCCGCGCTGGCCGATGCCATTGAGGGAATGTTGGTCACCCGCGGCGATCGCATCACCGGGTGGGCTGCGCTGGAGTACTACGACGTACCGGGTGACCCGACGGCGGTGACCCCCGGCGTCTCCGGCATGGGGCAGGCACGTGCCGCCACGCTTTTCTCGCGGGCCTGGCAGATGACGCGAATCCCCCGTTATGCCGAGAATGCGGCCCGCGTGCTTCGCTCCTTCACCGTGCCGGTCGACGAGGGCGGAGTGCTGGCCACTGTGCGGAACCCCGGAACTGGCGAATCGGGTCCATGGTTTCCGGAGCGGGCATACCCGGGGAAGGACTCATGGACGGGTGCGGCCCTGAACGGGTTCATGGCAGCGCTTCTTGGGTTGCGTGGCGCCGCCGACCAGTTGTCGGACGCGCCCGATTCCGCGCCGGCCTCGCCGATCACCACGCCGTCGGGTGCCCCCGCCGATGCGTCTCAGCCCGTGGCCCCGGAGGCGGGCACAGTGAACGACGCGGCGGTTGCGGGCGAGATCGCCCGAGCTGCCGCCGAGCGCGGAGTCGCCTCGCTCATCACATTCATGCCGCTGCACGATTCGGGCGCCTGGTCGTACTACGGGTTGCTCACGCCCGGCAAGCCGTGGCGCACATACCTGGCCGACCTCAACTACCACTGCTACCACGTGACCCTCCTGCGCGGCCTTGAGTCGCTGTACCCGGGCAGGGGCCTGGCGTCGGTGGCCGACCGGTGGCAGGGCTACGTAGATCAGCGCGATGCGACATGTCCGGCGCGCTAGCCGTGGGAGCCTCGTCTAGTCTAATGCCCGTCCACGAACAGGAGCATTCAATGCCCGCGCTTCCGCCGCCCGCTGATCCGTCCAAGAAGTACACCGCCGTGTTCGACACCACCGATGGTGAGATCCGCTGCGAACTGTTCGCGGCCGACTCGCCCCAGACCGTGGGCAACTTCGTCGGTCTTGCTCAGCAGGGGTACTACGACGGACTCATCTTTCA
>SYFI01000015.1 GCA_005800465.1 Actinomycetota bacterium
CAGTTGGTGGTGCATGACGCGTTCGAGATGATGTTCATCGTCGCGGCGTCGTAGGCGTCGTCGTTGACGCCGAGCACCACGGTCAGGTCGGGGTTGGTCGCAGGCGCGGAGATGATGACCTTCTTGGCGCCACCCGCGAGATGCTTGGCGGCGTCGTCGCGCTTGGTGAAAAAGCCGGTGCTCTCCACCACCACGTCAACGCCAAGATCGCCCCATGCGAGGTTGCCCGGGTCGCGCTCAGCCAGCACGCGGATTGGCGTGCCGTCCACGATGATGGTGTCGCCCCCGTGCTCCACGGTGCCCGGATAGCGGCCGAAGATCGAGTCGTAGGCCAAAAGGTACGCAAGTGTCTTTGCGTCGGTGAGGTCGTTGACGGCAACAATCTCCACGTCGCCCTTGGCGCGACTCATCGCCGCCCTGAATACGTTGCGGCCGATACGGCCGAAACCATTGATGCCCACGCGCACTGCCATCAGATTCCCCTTGGTCGAAAGCGAGCGCGAGCATAACCGGTGGCGGGGCACCACGGCGGGAACGAATCACCCGAAAAACGACTCTGGGGGACCCGAAGGTCCCCCAGAGCGCGAAGCAAAGGTTGCTTAGACCGTGTGGCCTAGGCCTCCTTGGGCTTCGGGGTGAGGAGAGCTGCGAGCTTGCCCGAGATGAGACCCAGGATCAGACCACAGATCAGAGTGACGAAGGTGTCAAACCACACCCATGCCCACGGGGTCGAAATAAGACCACCGAAAGCACCAAGACCAGTTGCTGTACCAGCACCCGCGCCATCAAGATCAACTTCGCTGCCAGCGGGGGCCCAGCCGTCCATACCCGTCGCGACCCACCAGAGGAACACGGCAGCAAATGCCGGGAACGTACCTGCGACGTAGTACCAATCACCCGCGATGAGGACCATCACGAGGATGAATGCAAACACGCCGACCCAAAGGGCGATGCCCCAGAAGTCAGGGAACATTGCCGACTTGTATGCAAGCGGGATCGTGACGAGCGCTGCAACAGTACCGAACAGGCAAGCCAAGAAGATCTTGCCGAAGGCGGCGTTGTCGCCACCAGCAGCAAAGAACAAACCCCACGCGATGAACGCCGTAGGAAGAATCAGGTGGAAGTTCTGCGGAACGCCAACAGCACCGGGGAGATCCGTGCCAGACACGGTCACCCAGTGGAAGGTGAAGTTCAGCGAAAACTCAGTCCACAGGTAGGAGAGGACTCCAATTACCAGCGCGAGCGGAAAAATCGCCTTTGCGCGAGCACCCATGTGAGAGCTCCTTCTTGTAATAGGACAGGGAATCCGTAGACCCGGAATTAGATGAGGTGGGCGCACGGAGCACGACAGCGAGCCGTCGCGATGACGACACTCTACGGGCCTCGCGCTATTCGTCACAAGTGCTACGAATCCTCCGCAGAGGCGGATTGGGGCGTCTTTTCTCCGCTACGAGCGGGAGGTTTACTGTCCCATTACTCCATCACGCGGGGTACGCAGATGCCGATTCTGCGCGCCGCACGGCACCCTCGGCCGCCAGCGGTACCAGCACATCCGCCAGCCGCTCGGGCTCGTGTCGCACCACGCGATTGCTCTCTGCGACATCGGCGGTCACCACCCGCACGCCGCGCTCGGCAAGCGCGCCCACATCTACGACCACCGGCTGCTGCCCCTGGGCGCCGTAGTGGGCCACGGATGCACCGTCGAGTGCACCCGCATGCACCACCACCACGTCCACGCCACCTGGGATCATCTCCAGTACGCGGTCCAGGTGGTGCACGGCATCCTTGCCGTCGGTTTCGCCCGGCTGGGTCATGATGTTGCACACGTACACACGCAGCCCCTGGGCGCCGCGCACGGCATCGGCAATCTCCCCCACCGCCAAGTGCGGCAGCACACTGGTGAACAGCGAGCCCGGCCCCAGAAGCACCAGATCGGCATCGGCGATTGCGGCCACAGCATCGGGGTGCGCAGATGGCTCCGGGTCCAGCCACACCCGTCGGCAGGCACCGACGCCCGATGCGATGAGGGTCTCGCCGCACGACTCGGATCCATCTTCTCGCTCGGCCCACAGTCGCACGTGCTGCAGCGTGCCGGGGATCACCCTCCCGTTTACCTTGAGCACGCGCGAGCACTCACGCACGGCCTCGTCAAACGATCCCGTCACCTCGGTGAGGGCGGCGAGAATAAGGTTGCCAAACGGATGACCCGAGAGATCGCCGTCGGCGAACCGGTGCTGAAAAAGGCGCCCCATCAGCGACTCGTCCTCGGCCAGGCTCACAAGCACGTTGCGCACGTCGCCCGGCGGCAGCATTCCCAGTTCTCGCCGAAGGCGACCCGATGACCCACCGTCGTCGGCCACGCTCACGATGGCCGAGATATCGAGGTCGCGGTGCCTCAGCCCGCGAAGCAACGACGACAGCCCTGTGCCGCCACCAAGCGCAGCCACATGCGGACGGTTCACGTGCCCCGTACCTCTGGCGGCTTGCCCGCATCGCGGTGGGCAGTCGTCGCGCCCAGGTCTGACTGATACCGGGCTGCCAGCGCCTCGGCGATGGCCACGCTGCGATGCCTGCCCCCCGTGCATCCGATCGCAACCACCAGATGCCGCTTGCCCTCGGCCTCATACAGCGGCAACACGAAGTCGAGCAGGTTCTCCAGACGTGCCATGAACTCGGCGTACCCGGGATCTGCCGCCACGTACGCAGCCACATCGGCCTCCATCCCGGTGCGTGCGGTGAACTCCGCCACGTAGTGGGGATTACGCAGGAAGCGCACGTCAAACATGAGGTCGGCCTCGCGCGGCACCCCGTGCTTGAACCCAAATGACGAGAAGGTCACCTGCATGTGGGGGCGCGTTCCCGGCGCCATCTCGCGGGCCACCGCCTCGCGAAGGTCCCATGGCGTCATACCGGTGGTGTCGATCACCACATCCGCGCGATCACGCAGGTCGGCCAGAAGCATGCGCTCGCGCTCGATCCCGCGCAGCACCTCTCCCCCCTCAGCCAGTGGATGGCGCCGGCGCGTTTCGCGGAACCGCCGCAGCAGGGCGTCGTCGGAGGCTTCGAGGAACAGGATGCGCGGAGTGATGCCGTCGGCCTTCTGCACCTCGCCAAGCTCACGCGCCAGGTCCTCAAACCAGATACCGCCGCGCACGTCACACACCAGCGCCGCGCGCTCCACCTTGCTGCCCTCAAGTTCAAACAGATCAACCAGGGCGGGAAGCAGGCGGGGCGGCAGGTTGTCGATGCAGAAGTAGTCGGCATCCTCGAAGGCACCGATGGCACCGCTCTTACCGGCGCCGGAGAGCCCGGTGATGATCGTCAGTTCCATTCGCCACCACCTCCGCTCATGGCCTCGGCGGCCTCGGGGGTACCCGTCGTAGTCCGGCCCCTGGGCCACCTATCTTGTTCAGATACTCGTACACATCACGCGCCACCTTCGGCGGCAGCCCGGGCACGGCCTCCAGCTCATCACGGGTCGCCGCCATAAATCGCTCAGGTGAACCGAAGTGCTGCAGGATTGCACGCCGGCGTGCGGGGCCGATGCCCGGCAGCGAATCCATGGCGCTCGCCGTCATACCCTTGCCACGAAGGGTGCGGTGGTGTCGCAGGGCAAACCGATGCGCTTCGTCGCGCACCTGTTGAAGCAATCTGAGCCCCGGGGAGTCCTCGGGCATGAGGATCGGCTCACTCCGGCCGGGCACGAACACCTCTTCAATGCGCTTGGCAAGGCTCACCATGGGCACATCCACGCCAGCCTCGCGCATGGCACGCAGTGCCGCGCCCAGTTGCCCCTTTCCCCCATCAATCACGACGAGCGACGGACGGGCACCGAGGCTCGGGTCGGTATCGCCGGCGGCAAGACGTGCCATGCGGCGGCCGATTGCCTCACCTATGCGCGCGAAGTCATTCGCGTCACCCTCATGCTGCATCGTGAATGACCGGTAGTGGGCCTTGGCCGGGGCGGCACCAATCAACACGGTCATCGACGCCACGGCATACGTGGGCCCAAGGATTGAGATGTCGTAGCACTCGATGCGCAGCGGTGGTGCATCCAACCCGAGGCGCTCCTGCAGGTCGCCTAGGGCAGCCGTCCGCCGATCGCGGGTGCGCGCCACGCGGGCGCGGTCCTGATCGAGCGCCAACTGTGCGTTGCGCTCGGCCATCTCCTGCATGCGCCGCTTCTCACCGCGCTCCGAGGCCCGCACCTCCACGCCCGACTGCCGACGCTCGGCAAGCAGCGCCTCAATAGCGTTGGTCTCGACGCTCTGGGGCACCACCACCAGCGGCGGGATCGCAAGGCCCAATGCATAGTACTCGAGCACGAACTGCTCGACGATCATCGATGGATCCGTGGCACCCGCGGGGTCAATGAAGAATGACTGCCGGTCGCCCAACACCCCGTCGCGCACCTGCAGCACCTGCACGTTGGCCGCCTCCCCGTCGCTATCCACCGCGACGCCGATCACATCCACCGATCCCATCGAGTCGCTGATGGCCAGTTGGCGCTCCATCAGGTGCCGTACCGCATTCAGACGGTTGCGAAAGAGTGCGGCGTCCTCAAAGCGCTGCTCGGCGGCGGCCTGCTTCATCTGAACCTCGAGGTCCGACTCCAGCCCCCGGTAGCGCCCCGAGAGAAACGCCATGATCTGGTCGATCAGACCCCGGTAGTCGTCCTTTGAGATGTAGTCCACGCACGGCGCCATGCACCGTTTGATGTGGTAATCGAGACACGGGATCCCCGATGGCCGCCCCGGCTCAGCGCCCTCGCAGGGACGGCTGGGAAAGATCTTCCCGATCAGCGACAGGGTCTCGCGCACCTTTGATGCATTCGAGAACGGTCCGAAGTACACCCGGTCACGCCGACGCCGCTCGCGCGTGAAGTACACCCGCGGATACGCCTCGTCCATGCTGATCCCGATGTAGGGATAACTCTTGTCGTCGCGCAACTTCACGTTGAACGGTGGGCGGTGAGTGGAGATGAGGTTGCCCTCGAGAATGAGGGCCTCCTCCTCGGTGTTCACCACCAGCGCCTCAAGTCGTGTGACCCGGCTCACCATCTCGACCGTGCGGGGGTGCAGGCCCGACCTCGGGCCCGGATGCGACGTCACATCGCCATCGCCCGGGCGCACCGGGGCCTCGAAATACGAGAAGACGCGCTTCCGCAACGACTTGGCCTTCCCCACGTACATCACGCGTTCAGAGGCATCGCGATAGATGTAGACGCCCGGGGCGTCGGGGAGGGCAGCGAGCTGCTCGCGAAGCGGCGCGGTTGCCATCCCCCCGAGTATACGAGTGGTCCGGTCATGCCAGCAGATCACCGGCGCGCACCAGCACCACGGCCTGCCCCGCGCCCCCGAGCGCCGCCCCCTGCCCCGCCAACGCGATGATGCGGGCCACGTAGGCGCGGGTCTCGGGATATGGAGGAGTGCCCCCGTACCGGCGCACAGCCCCGCCACCCGCGTTGTAGGCCGCGAGGGCCAGCGGCACCGACCCGAACTCCCGGATGCCGCTCGCGATCAACCGGGCAGCCCCGGGTATCGCCTGCGCTGGGTCGAAGGGATCGCGCACGCCCATTCCCGCTGCCGTACCGGGCATGAACTGCGCAATGCCCTGCGCACCTCCACCGCTCACCGCATGGGTATCGAAGTCCGACTCCGCCTTGAGCAGTGCGGCCAGCAGCACCGGGGCCACGCCCGCAGCCCGGGCTGACGATGTGATGAGCACGCGATACCTCGCCGGCACCCACGACGGCAGGGCGGTCACCGCAATGCTCGTCGCGCCTGGCTGCCCCCCACCGCACCCAGGCGTGAATCCCCAGTGCCAGCGTTCCCACGAGTAACGCTGCACGAATCCGAAGACATTGCCATTCCCCACCAGCCACCGGTACACGCCGCCGCTGACATCAAGATCGAGTTCGGTGGAATTGCGATGCCGACTGCGCCCCGGAGGCGCCACCCACTTCGGGTCGGGGTGGCGCGCAAACAGCACGGCCTGTTCGGCATCCGATCGAAATGCGCTCACCACAACCAGATCCATTCCTGACCCGCGGGCAGCGCGGTCCATCTGGTCGAACGCCGCCGCGACGGCCGGGCACATTGGCTTGCCATCGCGATACATCAATGGCCCCGAGTACCCACCCCCGGTCGCCCATCCCACCGGGCCATCCGCGGGTACAGACGCGACCGCCGACAGTCCGGCGCGCGCCGTGGCGGTGGCCCACAAGCCCATGGGCGCTGCCCGGCGCACGCGCACCTCCACCTGGGTCGGCACCGGATCGCCCTCGAGCAACCGCACCGATACCACTTGGGCCCCTGATGCCGTGGCTGATCGCCCCGCGGCGGCATCTGCGATTGAGGTGAGGCGGCGGCGGATATCCCATGGGTCGACCATCGCCCGGGGGATGCCATCAAGCAGCGCCCGGCCGGCCGACAGCGCTGCCAGATCGGCGGCGAGGCGGGCACCGCTCGCAGCCACACTGGTTGCGCCAATCACCGCGGTGCCGGCGATACCCGCCACAAGAACCGCGATCACCCCGAGCACAAGGGGGATCGCCTGGCCGCGCTGGTCTGTGAACCGGGCCATCACGGCAGTCGAATGGCCGCGCGTACGGTGGCCGGATCGAAACCGTGCCCGAGCATGGGCATGGCGGGCATGGGTGCGGCGCCCGTCACCATCACCATGGCGCCGGAGCGACCAGTGGCACCCACGGCTCGCCGTCGCGCGTCATCCTGCGCGCCCGACGCAGCGGCGAGCATGGCGGCCACCTGCACGGCGGCGATGGCCAGCAACACGAGCACGGGTAGCAGCGACAGCACCTCGATGGATGCCTGCCCCATCTCCCGGACCCGCAGAATCATGGAGCCGACTCCGCCTGACCCAAAATGGCGGTCGCCGGAAACCAAGGAGCGAGCGACGGCACCGCCACACGCACGCGTACCCGATGCGACCCATCAGGGCCGGTGCTCATTTGCACCGTTGCTACGCGTGTGAGGGACCCGGGCAGCGCCGCGCGTACGGCGTCACTGGCCGGCGCGCCCACCTGCGCCCCACGTGCCCCTGCACGCGCCGACTCCCGCGCCACACCCCACAGGTGAAGGGTGATCACCACTTGCAGGCCCGCAATTGCGAGTAATCCGATGAGCGGCAGCAGCGCCACCATCTCCACCGCGGCCTGTCCCCGCTGTCCGGCTCTCCGCAATGGGTGCATACATCGACGCTATGCACGGGCAGCACGCCCATGGCGCGCGCATTGCGACGATTCGCCCCCCTACCGGTGACGGCGGGCGATCAGCCCATCACAACTTGCGGCTGTCCCTGATGATCCACCAGATGAGCATCACCAGCGCGGCGATGAGCGCCAGATAGCCCAAGGGCGTAATGCGGTCGGCAAGCAGCGGGTAGCCCGCGATCACCAGAAAGGCGATGGCCAGCGCAGAAAGCACCACGGCCGCTCGCTGCCACGGCCGCAGCACCAGCCAGGCCAACTGGTTGCGCCTGAAGTACTGCACGCCGGCCGCGAGGATGGCCACCACAAACAGCACCGAGATGATCTGCGACACCGACGACACAGCCACCGAGAACGCGCGCTCCCACACCACCGCGAGCGCGGCGATGCCGAGAATGATGATCGTGTTGCGGACACCTATGGACACGCGGGGAGGATAGCGGCGGGTGCCCGACGTCCCGTTGCAGAGATGCGCGGACAACGGTCCCCGGCCTGCTGACCCGGTCGGCCCTGCCCTCTCAGCCCTCGCGCTTCGGCTCGGTCCAGTCCTTCTGCGCAAACCCCCTGCACCGCATCACCGGCACCGCCGGGTACCGGGGAAGCCCTTCGGCCTCACACATGGTGAACACCGATGTGCGCGTGGGCACCAGCCGCTGGTGCGCACAGTTGTCACACAGGCCGGCCAACGCACGACGCCGCGGATCGGTCACGCCCGGAGTGCGTCCGCCAGGCCGACGAGGGGCAGGTCGCCATCAAGATCGCCATGGCGGGCGCGCACAGATGCAGTGCGTGTCTCCACTTCGCGATCGCCCACGATGAGCAGGAACGGCACCTTGGCCAGCTCGCCCTCGCGGATGCGCTTGCCCATGCTCTCCGACCGCACGTCGGCCCCGCACCTGACGTCCGCTTCGCGAAGTGTCGCGCGCACCTCTTCGGCGTATGCGGCGTGACGGTCGCTCACCGGGATGACCCGTGCCTGCTCGGGGGCCAGCCAGAACGGCAGGTCGCCACCGGTGTCCTCGAGCAGAATCCCGAGGAAGCGTTCGAGTGAACCAGTGATGGCGCGGTGGATGATTACCGGGCGCTCCACCGTGTCGTCGGCTGTCGTGTACTCGAGGCCGAACCGCTCGGGCATGTAGAAGTCGAGCTGGCAGGTGCCCAGCTGCCATGAGCGGCCCATGGTGTCGGTGACCTGGATGTCGATCTTCGGGCCGTAGAAGGCGCCGTCGCCCTCCTTCAGACCGTACTCCCGGTCGCCAAGGGCGGAGCGCAGGGCCTCCTCTGCCTGACCCCACATCTCCACGGTGCCGGTGGCCTTCTCGGGGCGCGTGCTTAGATACATGCGTACGTCCTCAAAACCAAACCGCGCGTAGAAGCGCTCGGTCAGGTCGAGGATGGCCCGCACCTC
>SYFI01000016.1 GCA_005800465.1 Actinomycetota bacterium
ATCTCGGTACTCATTCAGGCGTGTCCGATGGGCCGTGTGCTGGGAGCGCCTGCGGTGTGCCCGCGCCCCGAATCGGCCCCGATGGTACCAACCGCACCTGCATCTACCGGCGTATCCCGGTCGCCTGCGCCCCTGTGCGCGCCAGCAGGTCGGCCCACGTACCGTCGTCGGTCGCTGACGACTGCGCCAAGCCACGTGCCGTGCGGTAGCTGCTGAGTGCCGATGCAGTGCGCGTGCCGAATATGCCATCGACCGGAACCGGCACATCGGCAGCGACCAGCAACTGCTGGAAGCGCCGCACGGCGTCGCCCCTATTTCGCGTGCCAAGGACCGGGTACTTCGGCGTGGTGGGCAGCGATCCCACCGTGCGGCACGCCAGAGTGCTGCCAAGCGCAGGCCACTGCCACGAGGCGGTTTCCTTCCATTCCCACCAGCTCACACCCTGCAGCCCCGCGGTCTGTGCGGCGCAACGGAATGCCTTGATCTGCGCCTGTGTCTCGCGCATGTACGAACTGCCGATTAGCGCGATGGGCACTCCGAAGATGCGGTTCCAGCGCACGGTGCGATCCACAGCCTTTGCCGCCGACACGCGGAATGCCTTCCAGTACACCTGCGGCATGTTGAAGTTGGCGGCGTCAGGACCGCTGAAGAAGGCCGTGTACGGGAAGGCCCCATGCAGATCCACATACGGGAACGACGTCATACCAATGGGGTACGTGGGGCCCACCCGCGCACGCAGCGCGCGCATGTACCGCTGCACGCGGCGGTAGCGGTCCCGGTAGCGCTCGAGTTCGGTCTCGGCGTCGATCACGAAGCAGTCGGCACCGGCCCGCACGGCGCGTGCGGCAATGGCGGCCTCGGCCTCGGGGCGGCGCAGCACAATGTATTGCCACGCGCACACCCGCAGGCCAGCGGCCTTCAGCGGCCCCACCGCACGATCGAACTGCGTCCAGTACGAGCGGCCGTCACCCGACTTGATGTACAGAGTGCGGATGCCGCTCTGCTGCGCACGGGCAATGATCGACGCAATGCTCCCCGACCTGCTCATCATCCAGATCCACTGCCCATTTCCCTGCACCGGCTCGGGCAGCACCCCAGGAGTGAGCGGCTCGGTTCCGGGAAGCGGCTGCCCGGCATCGTCGGGGGTACAGTCACCGGCATAGCCCCAGGTCTCGCGGAGTGCGATGGGGATGGCGGGGCATGTGCCGGTAAACGCCACCTGCCCCATCAGTTGGTACGTGGTGTCCGACAGCGCGCGGAACAGCCGCACATCCGGCGCCCCCGCGGTACCCATGTCAGCCATCACCCACGTGACGCCATCCACCTGAGCGGCGAGCATGCTGCCGGCGACCTCCTCGCCGGTGCGACCGCCAGCGACCCACGACGCGCGAATCGCCAGCCGCATCGCGTCGCTTACGCCGATCTCAACCGTCGTGGCGCCTGCGACCGGGGCGATGAGCGCCACGGATTGGTCGATACCAACCACATATGGAATGAGATCCGGTGCGGGCGCACCCGGCTTGGTGCTAACCGTTCCAACCAGTCGCGTTCCCCGGGCGGCGATGGTGACAATCCGCAGCACCCCGTCGGGCTGGACGGCGATAACCACACGGCCACCCGGCGAAACCTCGAGTTCGGCATTGAGCCCCGTTGTGGCGCCCGGAATAGCCAGCACGGCGTCCACAACATGGCGCAGAGAGGCGCGCGCGGCAGCGGCGGATGGGAATGCCGTGGCAAATGAGGTGGTCACCCCGCCGTCGTTCACGCCCCGCCGCACGGCCACGGTGGCCTGAGCACCCTGTGCAGCAAGCGCGGCCTTCAGCCCGGGGAGCCCCGGGGCATCAGTGGGCAGCGAGGTATTGGCCACCTCGTCGCCGCCATCGGACGACGCCGTCACAGGCTGGCCAACGGTTGCCACCGCCGGGTTGGGCACCAGCCCGGTGAGCTCGGTCACCAGCGCAGGGTCGGCGGCCACGGCAGTGCCCGCCACGACGAATGTCGCGACGAGCACCCCAATGGTCCACCTGAGTACGCGCGAAGCCGCGTCAGGCCCCTTCGATAAGGCCGAAGTCGCCGTCACGGCGGCGGTAGATCACGCCCACGTCACCGCTGGTCTCGTTGCGAAACACAAAGAAGGCGTGGTCAATCAACTCAAGGCGCACCGCGGCCTCCTCGGGCGTAAGCGACGGCATGTCAAACCGCTTACTGCGCACGATGCGAATAGGCGGCGGCTTCTCAATCGCCCCGGTGGCCTCCACTCCGGCACGGCCGAGGGCCGCGAGCTCGGCGGGTGTGGACGCGATAGCCTCAATGCCCGGTCCGTGATGGTCCTTGCGCCGCTCGCGCAGTCGCTGAACCTGGCGCTCAATGCGATGCGCGGCCAAATCGATGGCGGCGTACATATCCGAATCGGCCTCACGCACCCGCATGACCGGGCCGCTGCCGCGCACCGTCACCTCAGCGATCTGGCTGCGCTCGATACTCGGGTTGTGCTCAACCGAGAGTTCCAGCTCAACTTCGACGGAATCTGCCGCGGATCCGAGGACGCGATCAAGCTTCTGCATGCGCTTCTCAGCATGCGCCTCAAGCGCGTCGGTGACCGGGACGTTCCTTCCCCTGACATGAAGCTCCATGCCGCACCTCCTGGATGTCAATCTCCGTCAACCGACTCTAGTCCCCCCCCCGCCAGCCACGACCCGGGCGGTTGTGATCGCACCCACCCGCGCACATCCCGCCAGCCGCAGGGCGCGGGCGGCAGCCGTGACGGTGGCCCCAGTGGTAAGGACGTCATCCACGATCACTGCATGGTGGGGGGCCGTGCCCACGGCCGCGAAGGCCCCCGCCACCTGGCCGGCCCGGGCCGAGCGTGACGCGCCGCGCTGGTGCGTACCGTCATCAGCGCGCACCAGCGCATGGGCAACCGGGATATCCCACGCACTGCCCAGCGCCGCTGCCAGCAGCGACGCCTGGTTGAACCCCCGCTCCGCAAGGCGCGCCCGCGTCAGTGGCACGGGCACGAGCACCGCACCATCGGGTGGGCGATCGAGAACCTCTTTCATCAGCACAACGATGGGTGCCACCAAACCCCGCCGGCGCGAGTCCTTGAGCGCCGACATCAGCCGGGCGACTGAGGGATCATATTCCAGCGCCTGACGCGTCCACGCCACCGCGGGCGGGCACTGCGGACACGTCGCCACCTCCTGCGGCCACGGGTGGCCACAGCACTCACACCCTGCCCCCGCGAGTCGAGGCAGCGCGCTGAGGCATGGAGCGCAGGCGACGGGACCGGGTATGGCGCACATGGCGCACGTACCGGGCGTAATGAGCTCGATCAAGGCGGCGAGGGGTCGCAAAATAGACACTCCCGCAGCATGGCGTTGGTACCCCGCATGCCCCCCGCATCGTTCGCGCCACCTCATGCGCACACCCGTGACAACAGCCCACAGGTGCCGATATCCCTCCGCCGCGCTACCGTTGGGGTGAAAGCGGGACTTGCTGTCCCGGATGTCGACCCACAGGAGCACCACCGTTTCAACCGAGAAGGAACAGGCGATTGAGTTTGAGGGAGAGATCACCGAGGCCCTCCCCAACACGTTTTTCCGCGTCGAACTGGACGGCGGCCACATGGTGCTCGCCAAGCTGGCCGGTCGTATGCGGCGCAATTACATCCGGGTAAACCCGGGCGATCGCGTCAAGGTTGAGGTCTCCCCCTACGACCTCACGCGCGGACGCATCACTTACCGCCTCAAGTAGTTCCCGTGGTGGACGCGCACCCCGCGACGGTCGGGGACCGCCTGATCGACGCGCTTCTCGCTGCAGGTGTGGACCATGTCTTCGGCATCCCCGGGGACTACACCCTGCAGTTGAACAAGCGGGTTGAGGAGCGGATGCAGTTCGTCGGCACGCTCGACGAGCAGGGCGCCGGGTTCGCCGCCGACGCCTACGCCCGGCTGCGCGGCCTTGGCTGCGTGATGGTTACGTGGGGAGTGGGCGGCCTCAAACTGGTGAACAGCACGGCGCAGGCATGGGCTGAGAGTTCGCCGGTCGTCGTGGTGAGCGGAGCGCCCGGAATTGCCGAGCGTGCTGACGACCCGCTGCTGCACCACCGCGTAAAGGGCTTCGACACCCAGCGCCGGGTGATGGAGCAGGTCACTGCCCTCACGGTGGAGCTCGACGATCCAGCGACGGCACCAGAGCGCATCGCACTGGCCATTGCCACAGCGTTACGCCGCCAGAAGCCCGTGTACATCGAGATCCCGCGCGACGTCGTGAGCATGCCGGCTCCCCCGCTCCCTGTCATCCCGCCCGAACGCCCCGCCGACCCAGCCCTTGTGGCCGACGCAGTGGCCGACGCCATCTCCGTGATCCGCGCCGCCAGCCGACCGGTGATCATCGCCGGTATCCAAGTGGCCCGACTGGGCCTTCAGGCCGAACTGGATGCCCTTGCACGTGCCACCGGGTTCCCTGTGGCTGAGAGCTTGCTCGGCAAGTCGGCGGTGGGCTCGTACCACGACTGGTGCATCGGGGTATATGCCGGCGCCCTCAGCACCGATGCCGTTCGCGAGCGGGTGGAGTCGAGCGACTGCGTGCTGGTGCTGGGTGCCAGGCTCACCGACCTCAACACGGGCATGTTCACCGTCAACGTGTCGCAGTCGCAGTCGATTCTTGCCCACCCGGAGGCGCTCACCGTGCACCGGCGCTCATACCCCGGCGTGGGGCTTCGTGAGATCATGCACGCGCTCACGGCCGAGTTCCCGGAGTCGTCATCACCGGTTGATCACCCGGCGCCCCAGCCGAAGGCAACGTTCAATCCCACTCCAGGCGCACCGCTCGGAATTGCATCGGCCTTCTCGTCCATGCGCCACCACCTGGGAATTGGCCAGACGGTGCTCGCCGACCCCGGCGATGCCCTGTTCGGGTCAACCATGCTTGATACCGAGGAGTCGGGCTTCATCGCCACCGGCTTCTACGCCTCACTGGGCTTCGCGGTGCCGGGAGCCCTCGGGGCCGGGCTCGCACGCCCCGACCGCCGCCCGGTGGTCATCGTGGGTGACGGCGCATTTCAGATGACCGGTATGGAAATCGCTGCCACCGCCCGTTGGGGGGTGCACCCCGTGGTCATTGTGCTGAACAACGATGGCTACGGCACCGAGCGCCCCATGCTGGACGGCGGGTTCAACGATATCCCGGCGTTGCAATACGCGGCCCTTCCGAAGTACCTGGGCTTTGGCGTGGGTGTGCGCGCGGATACCGAGGTCGCCTTCGACATGGCCCTGCGCGGCGCCCTTGCCGACACATCACAGCTCAGGTTGATCGAGGCAATCATCCCCCGGCACGACGTGAGCCCCGTGCTCACGCGACTCACCGACGCCCTCGGCCAGCGCGCGCGCAGCGACACCGAGCGCCCACAGAGCTAGGGGGCCGCGGCCGCCCATGCCGCCCCGAGTGAGCGCTCGTAGGGCTGGCGGTGTACGCCCTGCTCGGTAACGATGGCCGTCACCAGCCGGGCCGGGGTGCGGTCGAATGCCGGATTGGCCACGGGGGCACCATCCGGCGAGGCATGTCGACCAAACAACGAAAGCCCGCGCACCTCGTCTGCGTCGCGCTCCTCCACCGGGATCTGCGCCGCGCTCGGCATTGAGAGATCGAGCGTGGAGGTGGGTGCAGCCACGATGAACGGGATTCCGTGCTCGCGGGCGAGGATGGCCACGCCGTAGGTACCGATCTTGTTCACCACGTCGCCATTGGCGGCGATGCGATCCGCTCCCACAACAACATGAGTGACACGACCCTCTGCCATGAGCGCCGCCGTCATGTTGTCGCTGATCAGCGTGTACGGGATGCGCTCCTGCTGCATCTCCCATGCCGTGAGCCGGGAGCCCTGCAGCAGCGGGCGGGTCTCATTCACGATCACGGTGACTGTTGGATCGGCTGCGTAGGCGGCGCGGATGACCCCGAGCGCTGTGCCATAGCCCCCAGTGGCGAGCGCCCCTGCATTGCAGTGCGTGAGAATGCGGGCCCCGCGGGTAATGAGCGAGAGCGCGTGCTGCCCCATGGCCACGCACCGGTCAACCTCGTCGGCATGGATGCCGCGGGCGGCAACAGCGAGGTCACTCGCGATCTGCTCCGGAGTGCCCTCGTGGTCAGCCAGCATTCCTGCCAGACGATCAACCGCCCAGGTCAGGTTCACCGCGGTTGGGCGGGCCTCGCGCAGGGCCGGAATCGCCCGGGCCAACTCTGCATTAAACTCTTCGCGTGATCCACCTGCGGCCGCAGCGCGGTTGGCCGCAAGGGCCACGCCCATTGCGCCAGCCACACCAATGGCGGGGGCGCCGCGTACGACCATCGTCCTGATGGCATCGACTACCTGCGGCCACTCGGTGTAGGTGACCTGCGTGACCTCTCCGGGAAGAAGGGTCTGATCAAGCATGACTACCGCGCCATCCCGCAGCGCGAGGATGTCTTCCGGGGCCAGGCCGGGCGGGGTGTCCCCCCGCCCGGCGGCCACTCCGGAGTGCGTACTGCTCAGGTGCCCTGGTCCCAGGACGCCAGGTACTTCTGCTGCTCATCGGTGAGGGCGTCAATCTCAACGCCCATCGAGGCCAGCTTCAGTCGTGAAATCTCCGCGTCGATATCTGCGGGGACTGAGTACACCGTGTTCTCAAGGGTGGAAGCATTCTTCGCCATGTACTCGGCGGCCAGGGCCTGGTTGGCAAAGCTCATGTCCATGACTGCGGCCGGGTGCCCCTCGGCTGCCGACAGGTTGAGCAGGCGGCCCTCGGCGAGCAGATACACCTTGCGGCCGTTGCGCAGCACGTACTCCTGCACGAACGGACGCACCTCGCGTGAGCCATCAGACAGCTCTTCGAGGCCCGGGATGTCGATCTCCACATTGAAGTGGCCCGTGTTGGCGATGATCGCCCCGTCCTTCATGTGCTCAAAGTGCTCACGACGGAGGACGTGGATGTTGCCCGTGGCGGTGATGAAGATGTCGCCCTCCTTGGCTGCCTCAGCAACCGGGAGAACCTCAAAGCCATCCATCACGGCTTCAAGAGCGGCCAGCGGGTCCACCTCAATAACGATGACGTGGGCACCCATGCCCTTGAGGCGCGATGCCAAACCGCGACCACACCAGCCATACCCGCCGACAACGCACTTGCGACCGGCGATAAGGATGTTCGTCGCGCGCATCAGGCCGTCGAGCGTTGACTGCCCGGTGCCGTAGCGGTTATCGAACATGTGCTTGGTATTGGCGTCATTTACAGCCACCACCGGGAAGGCCAACTTGCCCTCGGCCTCAAGGGCCTTCAGGCGGATAACGCCCGTGGTGGTCTCCTCGGTACCGCCGATGATGCCGTCAAGCATCTCCCTGCGGTCGCCGTGGAGCACGCCGATCACGTCAGCACCGTCATCCAGGGTGATGTGCGGAGCGTGGTCAATCGCGGCCGTGAGGTGCGAGTAGTACGTCTCGTCGTCCTCGCCCTTGATGGCGTAGGTCGAAATGTCGTACTCCTGCACCAGCGCTGCTGCGGTGTCGTCCTGCGTCGAGAGCGGGTTGGACGCCACAAGCATGAGGTCGGCACCGCCGGCCTTGAGCGTGCGGGCCAGGTTGGCCGTCTCGGTGGTCACGTGAAGGCAGGCAGAGATGCGAAGCCCCTCAAGCGGGCGCTCCTTCGCGAATCGTTCACGGATTTGGGCCAGCACGGGCATATCCCGGTCGGCCCACTCGATTTTCTGTCGCCCGAGCTCAGAGAGCCCTAAGTCGGCGACGTGATGCTTGACATTCGGCGTCACAGGCTGATTCCTTGATCGTTCGGAAGCCGGCGGAGGGTACCAGAGGGGACCCCGTGCCCCGGTGTGTTTCCGGGGGCGCGCCGTCAGGTCCGGGATGGCTTGCCGAAAAGGCGCGATGCCGCATTCCACGGGCTACGCCCCGGGGGGCAGGGCGGAATGCTGCGGTATTCGGCAAACCATCCCGGACCCGCCGTCGCTCCGCAGATGCGCCCGCGTCACGGACCTTGGTGTGAACGTTCATTCGTGACTGGTGAGAGAGGAGGCAACCAGAGGGGGCCCCGTGCCCCGGTGTGTTTCCGGGCAGGGCGCTGGTGCGGCCGGGTCACCGACCTTGGTGCGAGCGTTCATTCGTTTCTGGTGGAAGGAGCCGACCGGGTTCGGTCGGCGACTACCTCAGCGCGCCACCAATCGCGGGCGGTTCCCGCGATTGGTTGCATCGGGAGTTGTCGACGGCCGAACCCGGTTGGGCCCGACGCCCCCCGCAGCCCGAGTAGACGTATGAGTCATCCACCCGGGTTCTGCCCGGCGTCCGCTCCCCACCCCACGAACGGCGTACTAGCTGGAGCCCGACTGCCCCGCCTGAAGGCGCTGATTACCGGTGGTGGCGAGCCCCGTCTTGAGGGTGCCGATCGAATCGACCGGTTCGGGGTCGACGCGCCTGAGGCAGGCGGCGTAGAGCGTTACGTAGTCGCCCAGCAGTACCAGGTCCATGAGGCGCGCAAGGGGGGTCTCCCCCTCGCCTTCAATGGTGATGACGTCGCTGACACCCGGTCGGATGATGTCGCGGGTGAGCGCGATGCGACGCTCAACCTGCCGGTGTTGACGAGGGTCCTTGAGCATGACGACAACGGCCTGCTCACCGAAGGCGCCCGACTTCTCAAAGCCCACGATCTCGTTGTGGTCGAGTTCGGGGAGCACAGAGGCGAATGACGGCTGCTTGGCGTTCTCGTTGAACTGGCACTTCCAGCGGTACGCGACCCCGGCGGTGACCTCCGCCCCGTACATAAGCGGTACGTGATTGGCCAGACGCATGGCCAGCTGCTTGGCGGTGTTGGCCTCGGTGGGGCGATCGGGGCCATAGGCGTCGATCGCGGCTGCGATGGACTCGCGCGCGGCGTCGAGCTCGGCGGTTTGATCGGGAATGATGCCGAGGCGCGACATGAACACGACGGTGGGCACCAACATGTGCAGCAGCGCCATTCGCGGCTGCAGGCCACCCGGGATCTTCAGCACGGGAACGCCGCGCTCTCCGTACCAGGTGTCGATCTTGCCGCCGCTTGTCACCGCAAGTGCTGGCGACTCGCGCTCCATTGCCTGCATCGCGGCGGTGAGGGTCTCCTCAGTCTCGCCCGAATACGACAGCAGCAGGTGGAGCGTGTCGGGGCCGGCCCAGCCGGGCAGGTAGTAGCCCCGGTGCACCTGCACCGGCTGGCGCAGCTGCTCGTAATAGAGCGTGGTGACGAGGTCGCCC
>SYFI01000005.1 GCA_005800465.1 Actinomycetota bacterium
GGCGTTGATGCGGAAGTAGGCCTGCAGCGGGATGTCCACCTGCACCCCTGGCGGGATCCAGATGAACGAGCCACCGGACCACACTGCCGAGTTGAGTGCCGCGAACGTATTGTCACCCGGGGGAATTACCGTGGCCCAGTACTCGCGGAAAAGCTCTTCGTGCTCGCGGAGCGCGGTGTCGGTGTCACAGAAGATGACGCCCTTCTCCTCAAGGTCTTCGCGGATCGAGTGGTACACGACCTCAGACTCGTACTGCGCGGAGACACCTGCCAGGAACTTCTGCTCTGCTTCGGGGATACCCAGGCGGTCGAACGTGTTGCGGATGTCGTCCGGAACGTCGTCCCACGAGCGGCCCTGATGATCGGCGGCCCTAATGAAGTAGAAGATGTCCTGGAAGTCGAGGCTGGACAGATCGCCACCCCAGTCGGGGATCTCGCGGCTCTCGAAGATCTCCAGCGACCGAAGTCGGAACTTGGTCATCCACTCGGGCTCGTTTTTGAGGGCGGAGATCTCGCGCACGACGTCCGCGTTGAGGCCCTTTTTGGGCTCAAAAACGTAGTTGGCTGGGTCGTGCCAACCGAACTTGTAGGTCGTGTCGATGTCGATCTCAGGCTTGGCCGTCGACATAAGGGCGCTCCTTTTTGTGGTCACGCGCGGTTTCTCTATATGTTACGCAGATAGCCCGTAGAATCAACCGCCTGCGGACGAAGAATGTATTCCCGACTCCGAAGTCGTCTGCCAGGGCTATCATTGACCGAGTGAGGACCGTGACGACACACTGATGACCACCGATCCCGCCACCCTCCCCGACGACGAGGTGGAGATTCAGCGACTTGTGGCCGCCCTTGGCGACGGCACGCGACGCCGTGTGTTCTTCACTGTGCGCGAGGCATGCGGTCTGGTTGGCAAGGACGAGGTGGCCGAGGGTGTGGGCATTACGCGCCGGCTGGCCGGGTTCCACCTTGACAAGTTGGTGGAGCAGGGGTTTCTGCGTGCCGAGTTCCAGCGCCGCACCGGCCGCACCGGCCCGGGGGCCGGTCGACCAGCCAAGTTCTATGCCCTGGCAGCGCCAGAAGAGGATAAGCGCCTGCTCGAGAAGCACTACGACCTACTTGCCGAACTGCTGTTGCGGGCGATGAATGACCGCTCCGGGGAAGACCCTCAAGAGGTGCTGGAGCGCGTGGGCTACGAGTTTGGGCGGGAACTCGGCGTCGCCGAGCGCGCGGCCGGCCGCAGCCCGTCGTATACATCAACCACTGAGGCCGTGATGGGCGTGGTGGGGGTGCTTACCCGCTACGGGTTTGGGGCCACCGCTGGCACCGACGGCGAGTTCACCGCCCGGGCATGTCCGTTTGAGGAGATGGCCAAGGTGGATCCGAAGCGGGTGTGTGGACTCGACCGGGCGATCTGGCGTGGGGTGCTGTCGGCGTTCAATCCAGATGCCACGCTGGCGGGCGCCACTGCCCGAGCCGAGGGCGATGAGGCCTGCGCGGCCCGGATCGTGCCGGCCAGTTCCTAGAACCGCTGGGGTCTAGAGGTCCTTCAGGCGCGAGGTACCGAAGAGCCAGAACATCCAGCTGAAGAGCCCCGTCATGATCATCGCGCCGATGATGTCGACGTAGTGACCGGCCTGGGCCGAGGTGAAGATCTCAATCACCATCACGAGGGCCAACAGGCCAAACATGATCCAGCCGGTCCACATGATCCATCCGAGCGGCAGGTACTTGCGGGTGCCCACGGTGTGGGCGAGCGGGGCGTAATTCGCCCGGCGTCCGCCGGCGCGCTTCGGCTTGGTGTTGGTCTTCTTACCGGGTGCCATCGGAGGGGAGAATACCGTGATCGTCGGCGGATGCCTTGGGGTGCCATGTGCCGCGCCGAAGTCGGACGATGCTCACACCCATCGCAACGAAGTAAATGGCGCTGAATGACACCTGCGCGATGGACCCGTGGACGAGGCCGAAAAGCCCCCACGGGATGCACCCGATCATCGCGATGAAGCGCAGTTGCACCTGGCCACGGGATGCGCGCGAGGCGATGGCGAACAGCAGGCCGGCCCCGGCGAGCAGGTCGGCCGGGCCAGTCCAGAAGATGACCATGAGGATGACTGAGATGGGTACGGCCGCAGCGAGGGCGATGCGACCACGACGCGAATATGGGCTGATGCCCGCGAGGTCCACGCCCGTGTAGAGCGCGTTCATGGAGACGCCTGCAGCCGCCCCGAGCAGCGCCCAGTGAAGGATGAGCACCGCGCCACCAGATGCATCGATGGCCAGAAGCCAGAGCCGCCGGCGTGCGAGTGTGGCGCCGAGAAGCAGTCCGTACCCCAGAAAGCCGGTGGCCTGCGTGATGAGGTCTGCAGAGGTCACGGCGTCATCCTTGCGCGCCGCCCCACGGAGGTGCCGACCGGTGGTTGACTGCGGGTATGGAACTTGGGATCAAGGGGCGCGTTGCGCTTGTGACCGGCGGTAGCCGGGGCATCGGTCGCGCATCGGCCGAGGCCTTGGCGCGCGAGGGCGTGGCGGTCGCGGTTGCGGCGCGCGGTGCGGAGGGCGTGAACGGCGCGGTTGCCGCGATTGTTGCCATGGGCGGCCGTGCTGAGGGCATTGTCATGGACATGTCCGATCCGGCTGGTCCCGCCGCTGCGGTTGCCGCCTGCGAGTCTGTGCTCGGACCGGTGGACGTGCTGGTGGCGAATGCCGGTGGCCCGCCACCGGGGCTATTTCTTGCCACCGACGATGCGGGCTGGGATATGGCCGTGCAGCAGAACCTGCTCGGCACCATCCGTCTCATTCGAGCGGCGCTGCCCGGTATGCGTGATCGGGGTTGGGGGCGCATCATTACGGTGACGAGCACCTCGGTACGCGAGGTGATCGACGGTCTGGCGCTGTCCAACGCCACGAGGGCGGGGGTGGCGGGGGCTGTGCGGACGTTGGCGCGTGAGGTCGCCGCCGACGGTGTGACCGTCAACAATGTCTTGCCCGGTCCCATCCTGACCGATCGCATGCGCGAGTTGCTCGCGGCCGAGCCCGACCTGAACGCCGCCATTGCGGCCCGGGGGGCACGAAACCCCACTGGCCGCGTGGGCGACCCCGCCGAGGTGGGCGACCTGGTGGCATTTCTGGCATCGGACCGCGCCGCGTTTATCACGGGCGGATCGGTGATGATCGATGGAGGGGAGAGCCGTGTCGTCGGTTGATCATGAGCGTCCACCGTTTCGGTTCAGCACGCGAATGCGCGTTGACTTTGCCGATACCGATGCGTTTGGGCACGTGTACTTCGGGCGGTACAGCCGGTATGTGGAGCGGGCTGTCATCGAGTACCGGCGCGAGGTGGGAATCGGCCTGCTGGGGGAGCCCGGGCACCTGTTCGTGGTGAGATCTCTCACCATCGATTACCACGCCCCCGTACGGTTTGACGACACCATCGAGGTGTTTGTGCGCACGACCCGGGTGGGCACCAGCAGCCATACCCAGGACCTGCGTATCGAGCGCCTCGACGACGATGGCGCCTCGCACGTGGCTGATGCCCGTGCCGTGTTGGTGGGTGTTGCTTCCGAGGACGATGGCCGATCCACGCCCATACCCGGTGCCATGCGCGCCGCCATTCAGGCGTTCGAATCCTGAACGTGCGCCTGCTTGGTCAGGATGCCGCGATGCTGGCGGCTGCCGGGGCTGACATTGACGCGCTCCGAGAGATCGAGGCGTGGGCGCGGCGTGCCGTGGTGGTACCCGACGGGGCACAGATCGTGGACGCACACGCGCATTTGGGAATCGATCGCGATGGACATGCGCTGGA
>SYFI01000017.1 GCA_005800465.1 Actinomycetota bacterium
CCGTCAGGCCGTCACCCGCGCGCTGGCCGACAAGGGCCGCACCATTCGCATCCCGGTGCACGTCGTTGAGAAGCTCAACCAGATCAGCCGCGCCGAGCGCACACTCGTGGGCAAGCTCGGCCGCGAGCCCACCGCTGAGGAGATCGGTGCAGTTGCCGGCCTCCCCGCTGCCGAGGTTGAGGACATCCTCCGCAGCGCGCAGCCGATCGTGTCGCTCGAGAAGCCCGTGGGAGAAGACGAGGAGTCTGAGTTCGGCCGCTTCCTTGCCGACGAGACCAGCATCGCTCCCGAGATGGCTGCAGAGCAGTCGCTGCGCGACGAGGCCCTGCGTGATGTGCTCGACCAGCTGTCGTACCGCGAACGCCGCGTGCTTGAGCTGCGCTACGGCCTGGGTGGCGAGAAGCCGCGCACCCTCGACGAGCTCGGCCGTATGTTCAACGTCACCCGTGAGCGCATCCGACAGGTGGAACACCAGTCGCTGCAGAAGCTCTCGAGCATGGCCGAGGCAAACCGCCTCTCCTGAAATCACCGCCGCACCCGAGGACCCCCTGCGCTAGTTGAGCAGCGGGTCCTCGGGTGCGGAGGCCATCAGTCGATACGAAGCACCGGCACGTTCGAGCACCACGCGCCAGAGGCCCTCGGGATCGTCCGTGAATACGTCGTCGGGCACTGGCTGGGCGTCAATCCACGCATCCGCCTCGATCTCCCCCTCGAGTTGCCCGCCACCCCAGCCCGAATACCCACCAAACGCACGGGCCCGCCGCACCCCGTCGGTGCCGTTCGCCTCCGCCGCATTCGGGTCGAGGATGCCGACCGTGTCGAAGGTGATGCCGCCAGCGGTCGCAGTGTCGTCAAAGTCAGCCAGCACAATGACCGTTCCGGGCTGCACCGGACCCCCCCGATGCACCGACGAGCCATCGGTGATGATCTCCGACAACGGCTCAGGCAGCGCCTCGCTGGCCCGCACCTCCATCGGCTGGTTCAGCACGATGCCGAGGGCACCCTCGTCGGCGTGCTCAAGCACAAGCACCACCGCCCGGCGGAAATTGGGGTCATCGTCCAGATGGGATGCGGCGACGAGCAGCCGACCACGGCGCCAGCGCGGCGCGCTCACGAGAGGCGCATTGGCGTCAGTGCTGGGCTGCGGTGCGGCGGCGCGAGCGGAGGGTGTTCCAGATACCGCCGCCAATCACCAGTGCCAACGCCACCAGCACACAGCCCCACCACACCGAGTAGTGACCCCAGAGCTCCTTGCCGGCGTCGTGCACGGCGAATCCGAGACAGAACCATACGATACCGAGGGTCAAGAAGACGCCTGCGAGCGTGAAAGGCCACGCCTGCGGAAGGTCGTCGTCGTCCTTCACGTGCCCCATGAATCCTCCGTGCAACTGATTGCCGAACGACAGTGAGGCTACCACGGGGCCCGGTGCGCCCGGGCGCCTCGGTTGGGGCGGATGGTCCCATCAGGAGGGCGGATCGTCACCGGACGAAATCTGGCGGGCAGCGCGACGCTCGCGTGCATCAACCGCAAAGTGCCCTCCGGCAGAGCGGTACAGGCGCGCGGGACGTCCACGCCCCTCGGCGCGCACTTCCCCCGACTCATCCACCACCCCGGCAGCGAGCACATCACGACGGAAGTTACGCGAGTCGAGATCCCGCCCGAGCAGGGCCTCGTACACCGCCTGCATCTCCCCCAGTGTGAACATCTCGGGCAGCAGGTTGACTGCAACCGGTGCGTAGGCGGTCTTGGCGCGAAGCCGGGCAAGGCCATAGGCCACCACGGCATCCTCCCCGTCGGCAAGCACCGGCAGGTCGTCGTGGGCGAACCACCGCACCTCCACAGCCCCGGGGCCAGGGGCCAGCGGATGGCGGCCCGCATCGATCAGGGCGAGGTACGCCACGCTCACCGCGTCCGGCAGGCGGTCGAAGGTGAAGAGCTGCTCCATTGAGATGCCCCGCAGGCCCGCGATATCGCGGGCGGCCGCGGCGGCGGCAGCGTCGAGCGGCTCATCCGAGCCCGTATCCCCCGCCGGAAGCAGCCACGCCCCCCCGGGACCACGCGCAAGAAGCACCTGAAGCGCACCGCTTCGCACCGTGAATACCGCAACCTCCACCTGGACCCTCATGCGGCGCCAGCCTCGCGCTGCACCATCGCCACGAGGCCCGGAACGTTGTTATCGAGCCAGTTGAGCGCTGTCCAGCGGGCGATACTCTCGGGTGTGGAGAGCGCACCGGCGGAGGGCCACGCCGCCTCGATTGCACGCCCGAGCGCCTGATAATCCCCGGGTGCCACAGCCCATGACGCGCGCGCGGCCTCACCGAGGGCTGTCTGCGACCGGCGCGCCTGATCAAAGGCCTCACCCGCATCGGCGACCGGGCCCGAGTGGCTCACGTACACACGCTCCGGCGCGAAGGCCTCGAGCACATCCAACGAGGTGAGCGCTGCAACGAGGTCGTACTCCGGTGGGGGAATCGACGGGTAGAGATCTCCTCCACCCAGTTGGAGGCCGATTGCGTCTCCGGCAAAGAGGATGCCGTCGCGTTCGTCCAGCAGCGCCATATGGTGGCGGGCATGCCCAGGGGCCCACACCACCCTGAGCGACCGATCCGGACCGATCGGAATGACATGACCATCCTCGGCAACCACGATTCGGTCGGCATCCACCGCGGCGAGCCCGCCGACCACAGGCGCAAGCCGCCCGAATACGTCTGCGGTTGCCTGCACAAGGCGATCCGGCTCCACAAGGTGCCGGGCGCCGCGCGGGTGCACGACCACGGTTGCGCTGGGAAATGCCGCGCTGAGATCGCCCACGGCACCGCAGTGGTCAAGATGGATATGGGTGAGGACCAGCCATGCGAGGTCATCAGGCCCGAGCCCGGCGTCTGCCAGTTCCCGGCGAACAACATCAACGGTCGTCTGGGCTCCGCAGTCGATCAGCGCAGGCGATTCCCCACGTACGAGTTGCACGCTGGTCATGCCCGGAATACCGGCGAGCAGCGTGTCGAATTGGAGGATGTCCCCGGGGTGTACGTCCATCGCAGCGAGTCTCGCATACCCTTGCGATATGTCGAATGATCGAGAGACGGCGTGGACCGCAGCGGGTGCCGCGTGCGCATCCCTGGTGACCACCGGGATGCGGGTCGGTCTCGGTACCGGACGAGCCGCCGCAGCGGGGATCCATGCCCTTGGCGAGCGTGTGCGTACGGAAGGCCTCCTGATCGTGGGCGTGCCCACATCACGTCGGAGTGAGGAAGCCGCCCGAGCGGCCGGCATCGTGATCGGGCTCCCTGGTGATCCGCTCGACCTCGCATTCGACGGCGCTGATGCCATCGACCCGAGCGGTCTGTGCGTCAAGGGCGCGGGAGGGGCGATGGTGCGTGAACGGGTACTCGCCGAATCGTCTCCAAGATTCATCGTGTTGGTCGATCTCCCGAAGATTGTGGGGTCGCTGGACGAGTGGGGTCTGCTGCCCATCGCAGTGGTGCCATTCGCCGCAACACGCGTCGTGGCACAACTGGCCGATCTGGCGCCGGTCATTCGCGCGGCCCCGAGCGACGACAACATGGTGCTCGTTGACCTGACGGTGCCCCCAGGCGCCGATTGGCAGC
>SYFI01000018.1 GCA_005800465.1 Actinomycetota bacterium
GATCGGACGGTGACCCGCCCATTTCCAGGTGCGCTGCAGTGAGCGACCCGCAGGCCATCCGGCCGCGGGTCGTTGTGGTTTTTAGGAAATTTCCATCGCCAGGGAGGATCGAGTGGCAAATCACCTGACCCCGGATGAGCTCGCCGATGCGATCGGTATGCGCAGAGACCGCCTCGTGCGGTACTGCCTTCTGCAGTCGATTCCCATCTACCAGGGCCGTGTGGACAAATCGCTGGTCATCACCAGCCTTCTGGAGACCGGACACCGGTTTCCAGATGAGGCAGCCGAGGCCATCGCGGTCTGACCGGGATGCCGCACCGCACTCCACGCGGGGTGCGGTGCGGCAGACCTCTACGCGACAGGATGCCCCGGGCGCGGCGCTAGCCTCTCTCCCCGTCGTGACCTCTGCGCACCGCCTACGCCCCCATGGGGTCGCCATCCTCGCGCTGGCGGCGCTCACCGTGGCCATACCTGCCCTTGCCACGGCCAATCCGGTCGATGCCACCGTCCACGCATTCGCGCGCACGCACCCGGACATCAGCGCCCTGGTGACGCGACTCGATGCGTCCGGCCCCGTTGCCGTCGCGGCCGTCAATGCGGAGGAGTCGTTCGCACCGGCATCGACGATGAAGATCATTACGAGCGCCTCCGCGCTGCTGACGGTGGGGCCCGACTTCCAGTTCACCACGCGGGTGGAGGGGAAGGCACCGGTCGGCGGGGTTGTGCAGGGCCCGGCGTATCTCATCGGGGCCGGTGATCCGCTGCTGTCCACACGCGCATTCTCCCGCGGCTACCTCGACGGCGTCGGGACGCCGATTGAGCGTCTGGCGTCCAACATCAGGAAGTCGGGAACCAACGCCATCTCGGGCGGCATCATCGTGGACGAGTCGCTGTTTGATTCGCGCCGCACCGGTCCGCAGTGGCGCAGCAACTACGTGTGGGAGTGCGGCCCCCTGTCGGCAATCGCCACCAATCAGGGGCGCGCGGGCAAAGACGAGGCACACAACGTCTCGGTCCCTGCCATCGCCGCTGGCCAGCGGCTCGTCACCGCGCTCCGCCGCGTGGGGGTCACCGTGCACGGCACGATCCGCAAGGGCGCGAATGCTCCGGGTGGGGTCATCCTCGGTGAAGTCAAGTCGAAGCCGCTGTCGGACATTCTCGGGTTCATGAACCCTGCCAGCAATAACTTCGCCGCCGAGACCCTCACCAAGGATGTGGGCGCGTATGGGGCCGGGCATGGCACCACGGCGGCGGGCACGGCTCAGGCCGAGAAGATTCTGCGGGAACACGGCGCGCTGGCCCCAGAGGACGACCTGGTGGATGGCTCAGGGCTGTCGCATGCCAACCGCCTCTCGGCTTCCACGCTCGTCACCATGCTCGGGCTGGCCACCACCCAGCCGGAGTGGGGCGACGCGCTCCTCAGATCGCTGGCACGCGGCGGCGAGGGAACCCTCATTCATCGTCTGCGCGATCCGGCGGTGCGAAACCGCATCCGCGCGAAGACCGGCTACATCGATGGCGTTGCCTCGCTCGCGGGCACGGTCACCAGCACCTCGGGGGAGCGTTACGCATTTGCATTCCTCATCAACGACCCCGACATCACGGCGGCGCAGCGCACCATGGACAGGGCCGTGACCCTCCTCGCCACGGGTGCTGCCGACACCAGCCCCGCAGTTCCCTCCTAGACCCCGGCCTGCCGCTCTGGCGGGGGATCATCCCCCGCCAGCACCCGCTGAAAGCCGACTTCGTCGATCACGGGTACCCCGGCCGACTCCGCTTTGGAAACCTTGCTTCCCGGGTCGCGCCCCGCCACCACGAATGTGGTCTTTTTCGACACCGAATCGGTGGACTTTCCGCCCGCGGCAACGATGGCCCGCTTGGCCTCATCACGACTGAAGGCGTCGAGCCCTCCGGTCACCACCACCGTGCATCCGGTGAGCGGGCCATCCACCGGCCCGTCGGGTATGTCCATCTCCATAGTCAGGCCAGCCGTCCGCAGGCGCTCAAGCATCGCCCGGTTGTCGTCGCTCGACAGAAACTCCGTGACCGCCTCGGCCACCACCGGACCCACCCCCTCAGCGCGGGCGAGGCCATCGCTCGATGCCGCCAGCAGGGCATCGAGCGATGGCGCGACGAGCGCAATGGCGCGGGCCGTCACTTCCCCCACGTGCCGGATGCCGAGCGCATTGATGACCCGCGGCCACGGGCGCTCACGCGAAGCAGAGATGCCCGCCACAAGGTTCGTCGCGCTCTGATCCTTGAATCCCTCGAGCGGAATGAGCTTCTCCGCCGTGATGTCGTAGATGTCGGCCACGTCGCCCACAAGGCCCACCTCGAACAACTTCGCCACGGTCTTATCGCCGAGCCCCTCGATATCCATGCACCCACGTGATGCAAAGTGAATAACGCTCTGCACCAGTTGATCGGGGCATGAACGGTTGGGGCACCGCCAAATCACTTCATTCTCGGGCTGCACCAGCGTGGTACCGCATGACGGACACTCTGTGGGCAGAACGAACGGCACCTCGGCACCTGTGCGCCGCTGGATGAGCGCCGACACCACCTGGGGGATCACGTCACCGGCGCGGTGCACAACCACCGTGTCACCGATGCGCAGGTCCTTGCGCGCGAGGTCATCCTGGTTGTGCAACGTGGCGTGCTGCACGGTGACCCCACCCACATGCACGGGCTTAAGCTCAGCCCACGGAATAATGGCCCCGGTACGGCCGACGTTGATGTTGATGGCCTTCAGCAGCGTGGTCGCCGTGGTGGGTGCGAACTTGTACGCAATGGCCCATCGGGGCGCGCGGGCCACCGCGCCCAGACGGCGCTGCTGGTCGAGGGAGTTCACCTTCACCACGGCCCCATCGATGTCGTAGTCGATGTCGCCACGGCGCTCCTCCCACCGGGCGCACGCGGCAGCCGCTGCAGTGATGTCGTCGACAACCTCAATGAGGGGGTTCACCGCGAACCCGGCGTCACCCAGCCAGGTGAGCACATCGGTTTGGGCCTCAACGTGCAGGCCATCGCTGGCACCGATCGCGTAGAACCACGCCGACAGGGGCCGCTCCGCCGTGAGCCGAGGGTCAAGCTGTCGCAGGCTCCCGGCCGCAGCGTTGCGTGGGTTTGCGAATGTCGGGAGCCCCTCGGCCGCCCGGATCTCGTTGAACTGCGCAAAGGCCTCAAGTGGAAGGTACACCTCCCCCCGCACCTCCACACGACGCGGAGGCGTGCCCGCCTCGGGACGGAGCACCAGCGGAACGGACTGGATGGTGCGGATGTTGGCGGTCACGTCCTCGCCCACC
>SYFI01000019.1 GCA_005800465.1 Actinomycetota bacterium
GGGGAGACCGATGAAGACTTCGAAGAGTCTCTCTCGCTTGTGACCGAGGTGGGGTACGACGGCGCGTACACCTTCGTGTATTCGCAGAGGCCCGGAACCGAGGCCGGGGAACAGATGGCCGATGACGTGCCGCCAGAGATAAAGAGCGAGCGCATACAGCGGCTCATCGAGACGGTGCAGGCCACGGCCCGGCAGCACCTGTCGCGCCATGTGGGAACCGTGGCGCAGGTGCTGGTGGAAGGTCCATCGCGCAGCGACCCCTCCCGCTTGGCCGGCCGCACCCGCCACAACACCATGGTGACCTTCGCGGGCACCGGCCGCGCGGGTGAGCTGGTACCGGTGCTGATTGACAGCGCGACCTCCACGACCCTGTCTGGCCGGATTGCCGACGTGGCTGCCCCGGTGCGGGTCTGACGCCCGCGCCCGAGGTGCTGGCCGTGTTTGGCCCTACCGCCACGGGTAAGAGTGCGCTGGCACATGCAGTGGCGGTTGAACTCCCGGGTGAGGTGATCGTCGCTGATCCCTTCCAGCGATACCGGGGGCTTGAGATTGCCGCCGACGGGCCGGGTGCTGCCGACCGGGCGCAGGTGCGCTATCACGCGGTCGGTGACCTCGATCTGGCCGAGCACTCCAGTGCTGGCACCTTCGCTGCGCTGGCCCACGCGGTGATTGACGAAGTGGCGGGATCCGGTGGGGTGCCCATTGTTGCGGGAGGCACCGGGCTGTACGTGCGCGCGGCGCTCACCGACATGGCAATGCGGCCGGCTCCGCCCGCGGAGGTGCGGGAGTGGGCGGAGGCGCTGTCAACCGACACCGTGGCTGCAATGGAAGAGCTCGAGGCGCGCGACCCGGCTGCTGCTGCGGCGATTGACGGGGCGAATCCCCGCCGCCTGGCCCGGGCGTTGGAGCGCTCAGCCATCGGTGAGCCGGCAGATGGGGGCGGGGACATCTGGAGCACCCCATTTCGCCGTCCGACTTTTGTGGTGGGCATCACCCGGCCCCGTGAGGTGATCCACGGGCGCATCGCCTCCCGGGTGCGCCGGGAGATCGACGAGGGCCTCGTGGCGGAACTCGAGGCCGCGCTCGACCGGGCTGACCTCGCTCGGGGGCCGGGTCAGGTGATCGGCATGCGCGAGGTCGCGGCAATGCGGAGCGGCGAAATGCACCCATCGGCCCTTGAGGAGGCGCTGAACATCCGTACCCGGCGCCTGGCGCGCACGCAGGACACCTGGATGCGCAAGATGGCCCCCGACGTGATGATTGATCTTGGGGATGGCCCCGCCACCGACGGCGTGGCCCGTGTGGTGGCCGAATGGAGACGTGCCCGCGGGGGCGTCGGATAGCCTCCCGCCTCGTGGCGAATCAAATCCCATTTGAGAAGTGGCAGGGCCTCGGCAACCACTACGTGGTCACCGAATCGTCGCAGTGGCCGGTTCCCATCACGCCAGGGCGTGCGCGGGTTGCGTGCGATCCGAACTTCGGTATCGCATGCGACGGCATTCTCGAGGTGCGTCCTGGCGGTGATGGACCGGAGATGGTCGTGTGGAACCCCGACGGAAGTAACGCGGAGAACTGCGGCAACGGCATCCGGATGGTGGCGCAGTATCTGTACGCGTCCGGGCGTCTTCCTGCTGATGGGCGCATCACCACTGGCGCCGGACCGGTGCACGTGAGCGTTGTTGGCCCGGTGGTGGCGGTGCAGATGGGCCGCGCGGTGTTCCCATGGGGTGAGGGTGAGGAATCCCTTGCGACCGACCTCGGTGATGTGCGGTTCGCCGATATCTTGATGGGCAATCCGCACGCAATCATCCGTCACGACGACCCGGAGTCTGTGGTGCGCACGCTGGGTCCTCTCGTCGAGATGGATCCGAGGTTCCCCAATCGCACGAACGTGGAGTTCGTCCGTCGCGATGGCCCCGGTGAGATCACCATGAGGGTGTGGGAGCGCGGCGTGGGGGAGACCCTGGCCTGTGGCACCGGGGCCTGCGCCGCCGCAGTGGCAGCAGTGCGCCTGGACGGTGCAACATCGCCCGTCACCGTGCACCTCGCCGGTGGGGACCTGATTATTGATGTGAACGACGACCTGGAGGTCACCATGACCGGACCGGCGCTGCCGGTGTACGAGGGGCGTATGTCTCTGGATCTCACCGCGCGGGTGGTGGCGGCATGAGCCGCCCCATCGGCGCGGCGCGCATGGGGCTCCTCCCCCCGTATTTGTTCGCGGCCATCGAGCAGAAGATCGCCGACAAGCGCGCTGCGGGCGTGGACATCATCTCGCTGGGGATCGGGGATCCCGACACTCCCACGCCTCCGCTCATTGTCGAGCGCATGCGAAGTGCAGCATTGGAGCCGGGAACCCACCAGTACCCGAGCAACCGCGGGCGTCTGTCGTTCCGTGACGCCATCGCCGGGTTCTACGGGCGGCGGTTCGGCGTAGATCTGGACCCCGCGACCGAGATCATTCCGGCACTGGGAGCCAAGGAGGCCATCGCGAACCTCAACCTCGCGCTACTGGATCCGGGCGACGTCGCGCTGGCGAGCGATCCCGGGTACCCCGTGTATACCAACGGCCCGCTGCTCGTGGGCGCGGAGCCAGTGGCCATGCCGCTCGTGCCGGAGCTCGGCTTTCAGCCCGATCTCGCGGCGATTCCGGCGGATGTCCTCCGCCGTGCGCGCATCATGTACATCAACTACCCGAACAACCCCACCGGCGCAGTGATCGAGGATGACTTCTTCGCGCGGGTGGTCGCCTTCGCCCGCAAGAACGATCTCATCGTCATCCACGACAATGCGTATTCCGAGATCAGCTACGACGGCTATGTGGCGCCATCATTCCTTGCCACGCCAGGAGCGAAGAATGTCGGGATTGAGGTGTTCTCTCTTTCGAAGACCTACAACATGACCGGGTGGCGGTCGGGCTCGGTGGTGGGCAACCCCGAGGTCGTGGCCGCCTACTGGCAGTTGAAGACCAACGTGGACAGCGGCATGTTCGAGGCGGTGCAGGAGGCCAGCATCGCCGCCCTCGAAAGCGATCAGGAGTCGGTGCGCGAGATGTGCGCGATCTATCGCCGCCGCCGCGACATCTTGGTTGATGCGCTGAATGCCATTGGACTCGGTGTCACTCCTCCAAAGGGGGCCATCTACGTGTGGGCGCGTGTGCCGGAGGGCGAAACCTCGGCATCGTTTACGGAGAAGGTGCTCGAGGATGCTGCGGTGGTGATCTCGCCGGGTTCCGCATTTGGGCCGAGCGGCGAGGGGTTTGTGCGCATTAGTCTCACCACGCCGGACGACCGTCTGGTCGAGGCTGCCGAGCGGATCGCGCGTCTCGTCGACGCCTGACATCCCATTTCTGAGGATGCATCCCGATGCGGTGTTGCCGCATCGGACGCATCCCGGAGATGCGGGACTCGATCTGGCAGCCTGCGCGGACGTTGCGCTTCTGCCGGGAATGCGGGCGGCGGTGCCTACTGGATGGTCGGTGGCGATCCCGGATGGCATGGCCGGCCTCGTGGTGCCCCGATCGGGGAATGCGCTGCGCATGGGGCTGACCGTTGCGAATGCCCCCGGCCTCATCGACTGCGGGTACCGCGGTGAACTGCAGGTGATCCTCATCAACCTGGGCGATTCCCCGGTGGCTATCGCCGCGGGCGACCGCATCGCCCAGCTGGTGGTTGTGCCGGTCGCCCTCGGTCAGGCACTGGAGTGCGACGTGTTGCCCGAGTCAGACGGGCGTGGCACGGCCGGTTTCGGCTCGAGCGGGCGCTAGCCCCGGCGACCCATCAGGCGCTCACGGCGATCGCCGTGAGCCCGTCCCACCGCGACCGCGTGCGCTGCCATCTCCATGGTGTCGTCGAGGGCCTTCAGTTCGGTAGCGGAGCCCGTGCGGTGTTCGAGGGCCCAACCGAGAATGTGGTCGGCCAACCACGGGTTCCGTGGCAGCAGGGGGCCGTGCAGGTACGTGCCGATCGCCCGCAGGCGCGTGCATCCCTCGCTTCCGCTCACCCCGCTATTGCCGTGGCCCGCGAGTACTGCGCCGAGAGGCGTGGCGCCAGCGCCCAGCTCAGTGCGCCCCGCATGATTTTCAAATCCGGCGACCTCGCGTGTCTGCCCGTCAAGAGTCGCGTTGATCAGTACGTCGCCAATCAGGCGCGTGTCCCCCGCGATGGTGTCGGCATCGAACAGCCCGATACCGGGCATGCGTGATCCGTCGACGCCGGTGTACCCGTGCCCGGTCAACTGGTATCCGCCACACACTGCCAGCAGCGCCACCCCGTCTTCGACGGCGGAGATGATGGCGTCGCCTTTCCCGCCGGCGAGGTCGTGGGCCACCACGGCCTGATCACGATCCTGACCACCGCCCATGTAGATCAGGTCGTAGGCGGATGGGTCAATTGTGTCGCCCGGTCCAACCCCCCGGACTTCGAGCCGAAGTCCGCGCCATTCGAGCCGCCGTTGGAATACCGCGATGTTGCCGCGGTCGGCGTAGATGTTCATCTCATCGGGGTAGAGATGGCAGAGCCGCACGTCAGCACTCATGCCGTCGACCCCTGATGTGCACAGCGCCACACCTGCCGTTCGGACGAATCGGTAAAACGCTCGCCCCGGAACCCGGAGTGCACGGCAAGCACCGTGAGCCCGGCCGACGCCACGAGTGCCTGCACCTCATCGTACGTGTACAGGTGGACCAGATGGCGCCGCTCCACACGCTGGGTACTGCCAGCCGCGTCGGCACGCTCCACGATCACCCTGAAGTCGAGGGTATGGCTGGTGCGGTTCAGGAGATCGAAGACCGCGGTGTGCACGAGTGCATCGCCCGTGGCTGGTTCGTGGGAGTGGCCCGTGGAAATGGTGTCGCCGATCGCCCATTCAATCGCATCCAGATCGGGGACTGCGAGGTCGAATATGAATTCGCCACCAGGGCGCAGGCTCGTGGCCACCTGTGCGAAGCACAGCGTACGGTCAACAGGGTCGAGCAGTACCTGAAGGGTGTTCATCGGCACGATCACCAGCGCAGCGCCTGCCGGTAGTGGCGCGTCCTGCATCAGTGATTCGACGAGGGTGACCCGTGCCGCGGCCGGAGTTCCCTCGGCCCGCTCCCAGAGAACCTCAAGCATCTCGGGGTCGCTGTCAACGGCGACCACATCAATGCCGAGCAGCGCGATGGGAATGGCGGTTCTGCCTGCCGCTGCGCCCAGATCGATGACAGGCCCGCCCAGGCGGGCGGCATGTGCTTCCCAGAAGCCCGCGTCGTCCATGTAATGCGCGTGCTCCGCAATAAAGCCACGGGCCGGGCTGATGTCAGCCACGTAAGCCCTCATCCCAGAACTCCGAAGCAGCGCCCCGCGCAACCAGATCTGCCCTGATGTCGTGCATGGCCGTGTACGTGGGGAGCACTTCCAGACAGCCACCCGGCGGCACCGCGGCGATCGCAGATGCCAGCGCAGCGCGATGATCAGGAATTACATGCAGGTGGTCGGGATCGAGACCCCCATAGCGAAAGCGCAGGGCAAGGTCGTGCGCCCGCTCCCCGGTAACGGTCACACTGCTCACGCGGGGCAGGAGTGGCTCCCAGTCGACATCCCAGATCCACGACACATCCCGACCGTCGGCGATGCGGTCATTCAGCGCCACCAGAATGTGGTGCTCTCCCGGATCAAGAAGCAGTGTGCGCACGTTCTCGTTGGCCCCCGCAGGGTTCTTGGCCAGCAGCAGCACGAGATCGGTTCCATCAACAACAAGGTATTCAGCACGGCCGAAAGGGGCGGGAACCTGCGAGATGGCGGCAGCAGCGACATCTGCGCGTATGCCCATTGCCAGTGCACCGGCGAGCGCAGCGGCGGCGTTCAGCACGTTGTGCAGGCCGGGGACTGTGAGATGCAGGGTCACCTCGCCATCGGGTGTGCGTATGCGTGGATCTGACCCGGTGGCACCCCGCAGGCCAGCGTCGATGACGGCCACATCGAGGGGCGGGCGCGAGCTTCCGCACGCTGCACAGCGCCAGTCACCGAGGTGACCGAACCACACGTGGTCGTAGGTGAGCGGGGCACTGCACGCCCGGCATCGCGTCGAGTCGGCGGCGTGCGGGAGGGCGCCGGATGCCACCGCAGGGTCGTCCAGCCCGAACCACAGGCATTCGCGTCCACCGCCCAGCGCAGCGATTGCCGGGTCATCGGCGGCCAGGATCAGGCGGGGGAGATCACCGGGCGCCAGCAGCATTGCCTGCCACCGCTCGGAGATGGCCTCGAGCTCCCCATGCCGGTCCAGCTGATCGCGGAAGAGGTTCATCAATACAAGCGCGCGGGGCCTAAGGCGCGCCATCACCTCTGGGAGTGCGACCTCGTCGCACTCAAAAAGCCCACGGGCTGTTTCGGGCCGGGCCGGGCGGGCATCGACGAGGGCCGATGCCACGCCCGACAGAAGATTCGCCCCGGCCCCGTTGGTGATGACCTCGGCGCCGTTGGCGCGAAGTGCTCCGCCCAGCATGCGCGTGGTGGTCGTCTTGCCGTTTGTGGCGGAGACAAGAATGGTTCCGCCTCCGAGGTGGGTGGCCAGGGTGTCAACTGCGCGGGGATTGATGCGCAGGAGCACCACTCCAGGCACCGAGGTGCCACCACCGCGGCCCATCGCTCGGGATGCCCGCCCGGCGGCGCGGGCA
>SYFI01000020.1 GCA_005800465.1 Actinomycetota bacterium
ATCATCTCGTCAGGCGTGCGGTGTGCGCTGGTCACGCGCACCTCATGACCGATGCCGAGCTCACCAAGCACGTCCACTGCTGATTGCATCACGGGCAGGTCGGAGTCGCTGCCCATCACCACGCCCACCACGGGCGCGCTCACAGCCCTACCATCCCTGCTGCACGGCGGGCGGTCTCGAGGGCGTTCTGGGGGCTGGCTCCGAGTCCGGTCACGTGGCCCATCTTACGACGCACGCGGACGTCGGCCTTGCCGTAAAGATGTACGTGGGCCCCTGGCACTGATGCGGCCTCAGAGATATCGGGGGCACTCGGGCCGTCGCGATCGCCCAGCAGGTTGATCAGCGCCGCGCCGGGAGCGATGAGCGCGGTGGGGCCGAGGGGAAGTCCGAGAATGCCCCGCAGGTGATTCTCAAACTGTGAGGTGACGCAGGCCTCAATCGTGTGGTGCCCCGAATTATGCGGCCTTGGTGCCAGTTCATTGATGAGGATCCGGTTGTCTGCGGTGTGGAACATCTCAACGCCGGTCACGCCCGCTCCACCCGCGGCTTCGGCCGCGGCCCGTGCCACGCGCTTCGCCTCTCCCGCCACGGCAGTATCAATGGGTGCCGGGCACAACAGCTCGCGCAGTACGTGATCGTGCTGTCGGGTCTCCACCACCGGGTACACGGCGTCGCCGCCTCCATGGCGGCGGGCCACCATCACAGCGAGTTCGCGCTCGAAGTACACAAACTGCTCCACCAGTACGCCACCACCGCGCTCAGCGAGAAGTGGGTAGGCAACACGGGCCTCGTCAAGGTTGGCGCACAAGGCATTGCCGTAACCGTCATAGCCGAGGTGGCGCGACTTGAGCATGAGGGGCCAGCCGAGGTCATTGCCGATGGCTTCGAGATCGTCGGCGGAATCGGGCACCGCGAACGGTGCAACGGGCAGACCCTCGTCGGCTAGGCGCTGCTTCTGAAGCGCCTTGTCCTGCACCACACGCATACGTGCGGGGTGGGGGCGAACCGGCGTACCGGCATCCTCGACAGCCATGAGGAACTCGGCATCGACAAACTCGTTCTCGAGCGTGAGCACGCCCACCTCGCGGCCAATGCGCATGAGCGCGTCGGGGTCGTTCCAGTCGCCCTCGATCACACCAGCGGCCATGGGGGTGGCGGGCTCGCCTGGCTGACCCAGCACGGCAACCCGGATTCCGAGAGGCCACGCCGCCAACACGGTCATTTGGGCCAGCTGCCCGGCGCCAGCGATACCGACGTCGTAGGCGGGCGTACGGTCACTCACGAGGTGGACGCTACCAGCGCTGGTGGTAGGTTCGTGTCATGAACCCGACAAAGCAGATTCAGCTGGCGATGGTCGTCGTCGCCATTATCGGTGCCGTCCTCGGATTTGTCTTAGGCGGCTGGTTGTGGGCTTTTCTGGGCTTGGTTGTCGGTTGGTTTGTTGGGGCAGGCCTGGGGGCGCTTTGGGTGCGCAGATAGCGCACTGCCGCTTCGTCGCCCCTGCTAACCTCATCTGCCCGGGGGCGTTTAGCTCAGTTGGGAGAGCACCAGCTCGACAAGCTGGGGGTCACTGGTTCGAGCCCAGTAACGCCCACTCGGACTCTTCTGGAGAAGGGTCTGGAGTAGACCGAAAGCCGCCGCATCAGGCGGCTTTCGGCGTTCACGGGGGCATGGGCTCACCCTCCGTCGACGCGCCGACGCCCGAAACCGGCCTGAAACGGACTGATCCGGGCGTCCACTGCAAGAGCGAGCAGCGGAGGGCCTCGGCCTCCCCGCGCTCGCTCGTCGCTATGTCAGCCGGCGCCTACGGAGAGGCTTTGGCCGAGCGCACCCGCCGGGGCGTCCTACCCCGCACGGGGGAGTGACCGCCAAGCAGACGCTCGGTGTGGCGCTTGCGCACGATGCGGCGGAAGTACGACTCGTATGGGTACTCAGCGACCTCGGCGCGGGGCGTGCCATTTCCGATCCACGCCTGGCGGCCCATCATGCGAAGCCACTCGGCGATGAGCGCCATGCTGGAGCGCATCTGCTGCGGACGGGTCCCGATGCGCCGAATGCGCGTCTCGAAGTTCTTCGTGCCGCAGAAGTACCGCTCGCGCCAATCCTTGTGCTTTTCCTCGAAGGTCTGACGGAGTGGCCTGAGCGCCGCGTAGATCTCGCTTGTCCGCGGAGTGTGGATCAGCTGCCGGGGGGCGCGTGACATCGCGACCGTCTGCGTCTTCGTGCACTCGGGGGTGCTCGGCATCGGGCAGGTGAACCACACTCGCGGGTTGTTGCCGTCGCTGGTCTTGCGGATGTCGCCGGAGAGCCCGCAGCCCTTGCAGCGCGGGATGCCATGGCGATCCACGATGTCGTTTCCCTCGAACTGCAGCGGGTCGTTCCGGTGCCGCCGCCGGTACTGGATGACCGCTGATACGCCTCGCCTGGCCAGGAAGCGGTATACGTGATCAGTCGCCCGGTGCCCGTGCGTGATGAGGTCGCAGGCGCGGTGCTCGAGTATCTCGCGGCGACCGGCCGCAGGTTGGGAGACCGAGGCACACTATTCACCCGCGAGGGCGACCGCAGCGGCAAGGGCCTCACCACACGCGCCGTGGGAATGCTGGTATCCGAATATGCGCAGGCCGCCGGCATCGCCGTGAATGAACGGGCTATCTCACCCCACAGCACACGCCATACCTACGCCGTACGGGCTGCGCGGGCAGGGGCCAGCGTGGAAACCCTGCGCCGGCTACTCGGTCACTCAAGTGTGGCCACCACGGGCAAGTACCTCGACCACCTCGAGCTCGCAGACCTGCGCGATGCGCTGCCGGCGTTGCACGGTCACTCAATAGGGAGTAGCGTCATGCCATAAGGAATTTTCCGTTCCTCCCAATTCTGCACCCACCAAGGACTCCCCTATGCGTATTCGCACCACTGCCATCCTTGCCACCGCCGCCCTCGGGCTTGCCATCCCTGCCTCCGGGCTCGCGGGGTTCGTCGAGTCGGGCACCGATAAGTCCACGAGCATCGGCACCGGCAAGACGACCTGCGTGCTCGC
>SYFI01000021.1 GCA_005800465.1 Actinomycetota bacterium
GCTCCTCGCGCGCGCCACCGTGCCCGGCTGCGGCCGTCGCCGCTGCAACGACCACGCCGAGCGGCGCCGCGCCGTCGGTCACGCCCGCCGGGGTCGCCGTCTCCGACGGAGCCTCGATGAGCGACGGCGGGGGAACGTGCGCCAGATCGTAGCGCTGCAGGTACTCGACCCCGAGCACGCGGAAGAGGTAGTCCACGATCGACGTCGCGAACTTCACGTTGTCGTGACCCTCGACCGGTCCCTGCGGCTCGAAGCGCGTGAACGTGAACTGATCGACGTAGGTCGAGAGTGGCACGCCGTACTGCAAGCCAACGCTCACGGCCATCGCGAAGCAGTTCATCAGCGAGCGGAACGCGGCGCCCTCCTTGGGCATGTCGATGAAGATCTCGCCGAGCGTGCCGTCGAGGTACTCGCCGGTCCGCAGGAAGATCTTGTGCCCGCCGACGCGCGCCTCTTGCGTGAAGCCGCTGCGCTTGCGCGGCAGCCGAACGCGCAAGCCCGTCGGGTGCGTAGCCGGCTCGGCCTTCGCCGGCTTGGCCTCGACCTCGGCCTTCGCCGCGACAGGCTCTTTCGCTGCCGCCGCCTCGACCTTGTCCGCCGCCTTCTCCTTCTCGTCGTCGTTCTTGGACGAGAGCGGCTGCGACCCCTTGCACCCGTCGCGGTAGAGCGCCACCGCCTTGAGCCCGAGTCGCCAGCCCTCTTCGTACATCGCGCGCACGTCGGCCACCGTCGGCAGCGCCTGCTGCGGGATGCGCCGACCGGTGACGCGCTCGATGTTGCGCAGCATGCGGTGCTCGCGCGGCTCGGCCAGCGTGATGGCCACGCCCTCGCGCCCGGCGCGGCCCACGCGGCCGATGCGATGCACGTACTGCGCCGGGGCCGGGGGCACGTCGAAGTTGATCACGTGGGTGAGCTGGTCCACGTCGAGGCCACGCGCGGCGACGTCGGTGGCGATCACCAGGTCGGTGGTGCCGGCCCGCAGTCGGCCCATCACCCGGTCGCGCTGCTCCTGCGTCATGCCACCGTGCAGGCCCTCGGCCTGGTGCCCGCGGCCGTTGAGGGTCTCCACCAACTGCTCCACCTCCACGCGCGTGCGGCAGAACACGATGGCGGCCGTGGGCTCCTCGGCGTCGAGCAGGCGCACGAGCGCGGCGGGCTTGTAGGCGCGCTGCACCACGTAGGCGTCCTGGCGCACCTTGGGCGCCTCGCCCTCGGCCACCGGCTCGGCGTCGATCTGCACGCGCACCGGATCGGTGAGGTGGCTCTGCGCGATGGCCCGGATGCGCGGCGGCATGGTGGCCGAGAACAGCACGGTCTGGCGCGGGCCGGGGATGGCCTCGAGGATCGTGCCGATGTCCTCGGCGAACCCCATGTCGAGCATCTCGTCCGCTTCGTCCAGCACCACGGTGGCCACCTCGGAGAGATCGAGGGTGCGGCGGGCCAGGTGGTCGCGCGCGCGGCCCGGCGTGGCCACCACCACGTCCACACCGCGCTCGAGGGCCTTCACCTGCCGGTAGATGGGCTGCCCGCCATACACCGGCAGCACGCGCACGCCCAGGCCGCGGCCGTAGCGGTGCATGGCCTCCGACACCTGCATGGCCAGCTCGCGCGTGGGCACCAGCACCAGCACGCGCGGCGCCTTTCCGCTGCCCGGATGCGCCATGCCGTGCAGCAGGGGCAGCGCGCAGGCCGCCGTCTTGCCGTTGCCGGTGGCCGCATTGCCCAGAAGGTCGCGGCCCGCGATCAGATGCGGGATAGCCTCCATCTGAATGGGCGTGGGCTCCTCATAGCCGAGTTCGGCCAGGGCGGCGAGGAGCTCGTCACGCAGCCCGAGGTCGCTGAAGGTTGATCGCTCGATGGGTGCATAGTGCCTGATGTCGTGTGGCGCGAGTGCACCCCGATGAACGCGCCCATCTCACTCGCGCGGTCTCAGAAAGCCGGTGAGGGTCCCGAAGGAGGCTCTCTGACTGCCTCTTCAGCGCTTGCGCTTGAGCGTGAGCGCCTTGTTGACGACGACTGCCGAACCGCCAGTAGGCGTGAAGCGGGTGCGCAGGGTGAGCTTGAGGTCGCCCTTTTTCAGAGTCCTCCGACCGGTACTGCCGAGGTTGCACGTAAGGGTCTGGGCGCCGGCCGCAGACGTGGTCTTCGAAACAGAGCAGCGCGTCTTGAGCTTCTTCGAGCCGGTGGTTGCCTGCTGATCGATCTTCCCGGCACCTGAGACGGTGACTCGGGAGGTGATGGAGGCGGCCGTCTTGGAGACCTTGCTCTTGACCGAGGAGACCGAGACGGAAGGGGCCGCCCCGCCACCGCTTGAGCCACCGGAGCCGCCGGAGCCGCCAGAGCCCGCGTCGCCGCCGGAGCCGCCAGAGCCGCCAGAGCCGCCAGAGCCGCCACCAGCCTGAGCAACTGGGGTCGTTGCGAGCGAGTTGACATTGGCAGTGCCGGAACCGAGTACCTGAGCCGCGGTTACCTTCACCCGCACTCTCTTGCCTTGGTCTGAGTCAGCCAGCAGGTAACTCTGGTTGATCGCCCCAGGAATATCGGTACAACTGAGGCTTGAGGTGATCTTGGTGACGGTGCTGTCGACGTAATTTGCCGTGTAGACGTTGCCGTCCGAATCGACCGCAAGTCCTCGGGGGTCTGACCCGGTAGGACCAAGAGTCGACCAGTCACCCGCTGGGGTGATCTTCTGGACCGTGTTCTCGCGAGGGCCCAAGGAACCGGCGCGGGTGATAGCGGCGTACACGTTGCCTTCCGAGTCCACCGCGACTCCGGTTGCCGTTGAGTTGGCGCGAGGTGAGCCCAGTGCTTCGAGAAGCCCGCTGACGGCCCGCTTTGTGACGAGCGACCCGAGGCCGTCGTTGGCGGTGAAGACATTCCCGGCCATGTCAACCGCGACGTCGACGGGATTGTCCCCAGAAATAAGGCCCCGGGGAAAACTTGTGCCCACGGCGTTTGTCTCTTGGACGAGGTGGGGGCCGTTCAGCGCCACATAGGTGTTGCCGTTTGAGTCTGCGGCTATGCCCCGCGGATTGTCGCCGGCAACCGGGGATCCCCAACTGGAAGCGGCGGCGGTACCAGAGTCAATCTTGAAAACCGATTGCGGACCCGCGCCTCCCGCATATCCCCGTGTCGCGACGATATTGCCATCGGGATCGACGGTGACACCCACCAGCTGGCCGCCCGGGTTGCTGAAGGTCCGATTGCTATTCCTGGCGACGTAGCCAGAGTCCATGGCGGTGAAGACGTTGCCTGCCAAGTCGACAGCAACCGCCGTCGGTTCGTCGTTCGGGAGGAACGAGGTCGTTTCGATGGCCCCGACGGGAGGAATCTTGGTGACCGAGTCGCCATCAAAGTTCGCCGTGTAGACATTGCCGACTGAGTCCACCGCAATGCCCTGAGGTCCTGATCCAGTGGGGGCCAAAGTCGATGCGGTGGGCGTGACGTCCTGGCAGCGCTGCCACTTGTATGAATAGACCGACGTGCCGGTCCAGCTGCCGTTTGTGACGCTGAGAGTCTGTCCCACTGACGCGGTTCCCGAGACCGTCGGGAGGGAGGTCGCCACCGGCCCTGGCGCAGCGACCGCTACCGGTGCCGCCGTCACGACGCCAACGGCCACAGCGGCGAGCGATGCAGTAAGCGCCGTCTTCAGAGATCTACTAACGGCCCGGGGGGACATGCTTAAACGCTAGCACCGCCACAATGAACCGCGGCGGCCGGAGCAAAACTCCTTGTGCAGCCTCAGGCCGCGGAGGTCAAGTTCCTCGAAGACCCCGCAGTGCCTGATGCCGAGTTGCGTGAGTGTCGGCTGAGAATTGAGGCCACTGGTAGTACCTGGGTAGTACCTTTGGTGGTATGAAACTCAGCGTGAGCCTCTCCGACGATGACGTGCGCCTGCTCGACCAACTCGCCACCGAGCGGGGGTCATCCCGGTCGGCGGTGCTGCAGCAGGCGGTGGCCCTGCTTCGCGATCGCCAGCTGGGCACCGACTACGCAAGTGCGTGGGAGGAGTGGTCGGCCGGCGATGGTGACCTGTGGGACACCACGGCGGGCGACGGCATCGGGGGAGCCTGAGTGCGCCGGGGCGAGATTCGCATGGTCGCGCTCGACCCGGGCACGGGTGCTGAAGCGCGCAAGCGGCGGCCCGCCGTGCTGGTGTCGAACGACGGCGCCAACCGCATGGCCGAGGAGATCGGGCGTGGCACCGTCACCGTGGTGCCACTCACCTCGAGCACCGAGCGGGTCTACCGCTTCCAGGCACTGCTGCCGGCGGAGCGCACCGGCCTTCCCCACGACTCCAAGGCGCAGGCCGAGCAGGTGCGATCCATCGAGGTGAGCCGCGTTGGCCGGCTGCTCGGCACCTTGCCGGACGACCTCTCGCGCGCCATCGACGATGCCCTGCGGGTACACCTGGCGCTCGCCTGACGGCCCTGATCGCGTCGGCCCGTCCCGGACCTACCCCCCGGGTCGCTCCCCAATCAGGTGCCGCGCCACGGTGGGGTCGGTGGTCGATGCGATCAGGTCCCACCAGCTGAGGTCGTCCTGGTCACCCTGCGTCAGGACGATGTCCTCGGGCGGGGCATCCGGCGAGTAGGCGGTCACCTCAAAGGTGCCGGTCTCAGGCGTGAGCGCGGCGTAGTTCACCGACATCTTCCGGGGGTCGGTGCGGAAGTAGTCCACGGCGATCTCACGGGTCTTCGCGGCGTTCTCGGCGGGAGCGCGGAACTTCATGAGGAGCGCGTTCCGGAACGTGGGGGCCTGCCGGCCACCGGGCAGCGAGCCAGTGACGCTCTTCATCCCGGGCGGCAGGCTCGCGTGGATGCGCTCGATGATCGCCTGGCCCTCATCGTCATGGGGCGCCCGGACCTGGATCAGCACGGTCATGTCGCTCATGCCCGTGAGGGTACGTGCCCACGGCGCACCACACCGTGGGCATGCCGCCGCTGCCGATCGTGCTCACCCAATCGGCGCTGAAGTTGCTGGCAGGCGCAGGCTTGAACGCGATCCCCGCGATCTTCGCGTAGGTGAACCGGGGAAGAACGGTGGCGTCCCTGTCGGCATTGACCGAGCAGTCGGGGGCCAGGCGTGGACGCGCTGCACGGAACACGTGCGCCCGGAGAAGGCTTGTCGGACCCGACGCAGTGGTGGGGGGAACGCGGAAGGGGCACCGCCGGGGCCCTACCTCAAGCCGCGGCGTCGGCGAGGGGCGACGTCAGGTTTCTGAGGATGCGGGGCACTATCAGGGCACCACTAGCGTGCCCGGGGCGGGGCAGTGGCCACCGGACCACCTGGCGACAGCCCCGGGACAAACGCACCCACGGCATTGCTGGTGTAGAGCGGGCCCACGACGAAGTCCCCCGCCACGCCGTTGTTCAGCGTCCAGTGCGGATTCTCGGCGCTGATGCCCAGCTCCCGGAATCGCGCGAGCCGATTGGCAGTAGGCCTCATCGACCGCAGTGAATTGTTTCCTCCGCAAAAACATGGCTCAAAGTACGTCGTCATGAACCCGATGAGCTCCTGCAGCCGTGCTGGATCGCCGGCGGCCCGGGCGGGGCTCCCCGGCACGTTCACGAAGTAGGTCGGTGATTCACACGGCATGGGGAGGTCTCCATTTGGCCGGCGCTCACGGCCCTGACCGATGGCCGCACCTTCGTAATACCCGAACCCCGTGATGAACCGCATCCCGAGGCGCACCATCGATGTCCTGAGTCCTGGGGAGCAGTACAACCCGTTAGGCCGTGGGTTCCACGTGGCGTTCACCGAGCCCGCGTGCTGGGAATAGTTCACCGAGCCCGCCGGCAGGGGCTGCCAGCCCCAATTCGGGCAGTACCCACCCATCGAGCGGTGGTTGAGTACACGGAGGCTCGAGGTCACTCTGAGAGGTGGCGCATTGCCCCCCGGTTGCGTGGCCACCTGCCCCTGGGGGTTCGCCGAGACGCAGTTCCAACCAGACCGCTGAGGTGCATTCGGGGTGAGATCAACGACCGGGCACTGCATGCCGACGGCCGTGACGAGTTCGCTGACGACGTCGGCAATGGCACCTGCCCCGTTGCGCGTTCGCCGTGGAATCACCTGGCTCGTGCCGATCTCCCAGGGTCGACATTGGTCATGGCCGACCGAGACCTGGAGGTTGGGCAACACCCCGCGGTGTCGCGCAGCGAAATTCCACTCTAGGTTGATCTGGTCAGGCAGCTTCGCTGACCCGGCTGACCGTGCCACACAGATGTCCCCCCCAGCTTGAAACTGGAGGCCTCGAGCGTTTCGACTGCGGATGACGTCCTGTACCTGACACAGAGCCGCGGCCCGGAGCGGACCCCTGATGTTCCTCATGACGCCGTCCGAAGGACTCGCCGCCGGCTGCCAGCCCGGCGCAGCGGGGGTGCCGGGAGCAGCTGGCGGTGGCTGCATGAGCTGGGCCTGGGTGCAGGCCACCCAACCGGGGATCGCCGGGAAGGAACGGGCATTGTTGTAGAAGCTGAATCGTTCAGCGAAATCGCTACCACTCGGCAAGTACAGGGACGTGCTGAACGGGTTTCCCCTGTATGGCCCGGTGCGGCTGGTCAGGCCCTGCGAGAAGCGGTGGAGCACCGGGCGGAGGGTGCCTCCCCTGCAGTTCCCGGGATCCCTGTAGGTACCGATGCCGTAGATCACGCTGCCATCTGCCGGGGCAACCGCGAGAACCTGGTTGGTCGGAATGCGCGCGCCGAAATAGGTACCGGTTGCGTCAGCATCAATCGCCCGGACGACATCCCGGAGCATCGTGCCGGTGGCCGCGGCGGTGGCCGAATCCCGGGTGGAGGTTCCTTCCCGAATCGCGAAGGTCGACGACGCATTCACCGAGAAGACGTTTCGCGCGAGCTCGCCGAGCCAGTACTCACCCGCCGCGTCCACCCTGCCCTGGGTCTGGCCGGCGGCCACGGCCACCAACCTCGCCGCCGTGGCGCGCTGGGCAAACTGCATCAGCCCCCCTGCGGGCACTCCAAATCCCTCGCGCGTGCAGGCGGCGTTGGGATGACGGGGCACCACAGCACTAGGCAGCTGACCGATGAGCGCCTGGAAGTTCGGGCATCCATTGTTGATTCCCTGGCGGCGCCTGAGGGCGTTCTCCAGTGCCCGCCGGGTCGAATCGGGCAGCGCCCTTCCCTGAGCTCGCAGACCGGCGGCCGTGGCAGTGGCCCTGACGACGTCGTCGACGGCATTCATCTCGGCCTGGTAGTTGAGCGCCTGCACCTGGCCGCTCAAGGCGATCAAACCCGCCTCGAGGCGGTTGAGATCTTGACGGACGGTCGTCAGCTGGACCTGAAGGTTGCTGATGCCCTGCTCGATGCGGTTGAACTGCGCCAGAACCTCAGGAGGCAGTCGCACCGGCGGAGGCGTTTGGTTGGGGCACAGTGCGGCAATGCCGATCTCGCAGAACAGCAGTCTCCCGCCGAGTTCGGCCAGGGGCGCGAGCGCGCTGGACAGTAGGGATCCGGCAATGTTGTTCTCCTGCTTGGCGGGTGCCCCCTTCCTCAGCGGCAGGTCATCGGACTGACCCGGGGCCGCATACTTGGGCAACGCGGTACCAGCGGCAATGCGCGAAGCAGCCCAGTCCGCGTAGGCATCGATGCCCCCGCGATCCTCAGCCTCCTTCGCGAAGGCCTCGCCTGAGAACTTCACGCGCGAGTAGCGGCCGGCCTCATCAAGGGGGATGTCCGGGGTCAGGCCGAGGCGCCGGGTAACGGTCTTCTCGGAGTCCGCGAGGGTGGCCCCAGGGCGAAGATCGAGGTAGGCGGCCTGGATGGTGGTTGCCGGGTTGACGTTCACCTCGATCGCCGCATCGGCAGCAGCCCGCTGCACGGTGGCGGCCAGGGCGTCACCAGTCGGTGACAGCTTCCCGACAACTCCCGAGGTGCCGCCGGTGGCGGTGATGGTGATGCGGCGGTTTGACTGCATCGGCCGCATGCGGAGAACCGCGTAGCCCAGGGAGCCGGTGGTGGTGGTCTTCGACACCACGCGGCCCGAGAGGTCGTCACGGGCCACCACGGTGGCACCCGACACAGGGTCGTTCGCGCCGAGCGTGACGTTCACCACGACATCGGACGCCTGAATGGACCCGCCGCTGGGCGCAGCCGGGGGGATCGGCGCCGCGAACGACGGCGCCACCGCGAACGACAGCGCGGCAGAGGCCACGGCGAGTGCGGCGAAGAGGCCAACGCGGGGGCGACGCGGCATGCGGACTTCCGATCACAGGGGTAGGAGGGCGGAAATTAGCGGGTGCGGCGCGTCCACGCCCTTCCAGGCGCGGGACTCTCTCACCTCACCAGCGTGGGCGCCTGCCTCACCGACTGCGCGGCATCTACCCCGTTACGCGGGGGCGCGGCGGGCGCGGGCTGATGCGGACGGCCCGAGACTGCGCGGTGGTGAGCGCGGGGCTTGTCGCCGGCGATTGCGCGGTGCCGGCGACCGTGCGGGTGACGCTGCGCGTGGCGACCGCGCGAACGGTCACCACCTTGGTGAGCGTGGCTCCTGCGGCGAGGTCACCGAGCGAGAAGCACAGCGTGCGCCCGGACCGCGTTGCGCCGCCGGCGCGCGTGACCACCAGGTTCTGCGGAAGGGTCAGGCAGGAGGTCACTGACGTGGCGGTGGCGGTGCCGGTGTTGGTGGTGCGAATGGCGAGGCGCATGGCCTGGCCACTGATGAGCCGGTTGCGGCTTGGGAGCACCGTGGGCCTGAGGGTGGCGGTGCTGGTCGTTGCGGCTGCGCCGGTGGGCGTCACCGCGTTCGACGGCGCCGATGCCGGTGAGGTGCCCGCCGCGTTGGTGGCGGTGGCGGTGAAGGTGTAGCTGGTGCCGTTCGTAAGGCCTGTGACGGTGCAGCTGGTGGCAGGCACGGTGATGGTGCACGTGCTGCCGCCCGGGGTGGCGACCACGGTGTAGCTCGTCACCGATCCGCCGATGATGGGCGTGATGGTGACCGTTGCCTGCCCGTTGCCCGCGACAGCGGTGGGCGCCACGGGGGCCTGGGCCGTGTCGAGGAACTTCGCGACGAAGGCGTCGTCGCTTCCCGCGCTTGCGCTCGTGAGGGTGATGGCGCCGAAGGTGGCGGTGCCCCGGAACCGCCCGGCCACGATCGCCGATCCGTCGGGCAGCGGGCTCACACCTTCGCCCCGGTCATCTCCGCTCCCGCCGGCCTGCGTGGCCCATACGAAGGAGCCTGAGGAGTCCACCTTCGCGAGGAACACATCATTACTCCCCGTGCCCGGGAGGGTGGTGGAGCCGAAGGTGGCGGGGCCGACGAAGTATCCGGTCACGATTGCCGAGCCGTCGCGCAGCGCGCTCACGCTGTTGCCCTGGTCAGATCCGCTCCCGCCTGCCTGCGTGGCCCATGCGAATGAGCCTGCGGAGTCCACCTTCGCGACGAACACGTTGCTGTTCCCTGCGCTTACGAGGGTGATGGAGCCGAAGGTGGCAGTGTCTCGGAAGTACCCGGTCACGATTGCCGATCCGTCGGGCAGCACGCTCACGCTCTTGCCAAAGCTGACGTTACTTCCGCCTGCCTGCGTGGCCCATACGAAGGA
>SYFI01000022.1 GCA_005800465.1 Actinomycetota bacterium
CCCGGAGAGGTGTCCGAGCGGTCGAAGGAGCGCGCCAGGAAAGCGCGTAATCGGGTATTCCCCGGTTCGAGGGTTCAAATCCCTCTCTCTCCGCTGATCCCATCCGGAAGGGCCATCATCACTGGCCCCTCCGGATGCAGGGTTGGTCGCCGGGCTCAGCGGGTGGCGGGCGTGAGGTCCCCCGTGCAATGCGGGCAACGGGTGGCCGCAATCGACAGGTCCTCGATGCAGTGGTCGCATGAGCGCTTCTCGGCCTTCTCACCCATCACGCGCACGATGACCTTCACCACGATGAAGAGCACGAGCGCGATGAGCACGAACGCGATGAGTGCGTTGATGAAGTTGCCGTACGTGAACACCGACCCATTGATGGTGAACGTGAGGTTGGAGAAGTCGGACTGACCGAAGAAGGCCGCGATGAGCGGCGTGATGAACGAATCGACAAGTGACCTGATGAGCGCGGCACCTGCAGCGCCCAGCATGAATGCCACGGCAACCTTGATGAGGCTGTCCGAAAACGCGAACGCCTTGAAATCGTCCCAGAACCGTGTCGTGCGGTTGGGTGTCCTCTCATCCATGACCTGCGTCCTCCTCGTGGGAGTTCGTTGTATGAGGGGGGCGGAATGGCGAGGAGGGTACAGGTCGCTAAGGTGCGATGAATCGCCGCGCCCAGGCCACAGGCTGCACGGGTGTGTGTGCGGGCTACCGGGAGGCGACGCCCTCGTGCAGCACGCGGCACCACGTCGTGACCGGGTCGTCCGGGTCGCACGCCACCAACTCGGTGTCCTCATTCACCCGCTCCAGCATGCGCGCGACCCACCCGGCGACCATTCCGCATGGGGGGTTTCGGCTGGTACCCTGCCGGACTACGGGCAGTTAGCTCAGCGGGAGAGCGCCCGCCTCACACGCGGGAGGTCACTGGTTCAATCCCAGTACTGCCCACTTCGACTGGCCGCCTTCGGGCGGCCTTCGTGGTTTGGGAGAGCGCACAGCAGCGCTCACCGTGCCGGCCCAGGAACTGCGCAGCGCGGGACGGTGTCGATGTGGCTCGTCTAGTAATGCGGGCAGGTTGGAAATACCTCCACCTGCTCCCCTCGGGACTCCCCAGTGAAGACACTCGCGATTGCTCTTGCCCTTGCGCTCTCCGCTCTGGCGGTGGCAGGAACCATGCCCGAGCAGCCCCTGCGGGTCGCGGTCGGCCTCGCCCGCGACACGGCGGGCCTCGAAGCATTCGCAAATGCAGTGTCAAACCCCGCAGGCCCGTCGTACGGGCGTTACGCATCTGTCGGGGCACTCGCGGCGCAGTTTGGTGCGACGCCGGCAACGGTACGTGCCGTTCGTTTGAGCTGCGCAGCATCGGAGTGGTCAATACCACGCTTGATGTGACACATGGATTTCTCATTGCCACCATGACGCCCGATCAGGCCGACGCCTTCAAGCCGGGCAAAGGTATTCAGGACCCGGCACTTGTGACCGGTTTCACGATAGGTGCCCCGCAGTTGCAGCCCGTCGCCGTACGCGAGACCGGGGGCGTATTCGGGGGCATGACACCGGTATCCCCGGGCAGCGTGGTGTGGCCGTCGCGCACCGGCACGGCAGCCGGGTGCGCGGCCGGTACCTCCGTGCCAACGCCTGAGACCCCTGAGGACCGCGTGGCCTACCCCAACGCGCTCGCATTCACCCCGAATCAGTTCGGTTCGGCGTTCGGGTTCGCTCCCATGCGCCGCGCCGGCATCGGCGGCCAGGGGGTGCACATCGCACTGTTTGAGGCCGATGGCGGATACGTGCCCGGCGATATGACCGCCTATGCCGAGTGCTTCGGCCTGCCTGCGCCAAATCTGCGGGCCGTGCCCGTGGGGCAGGCGACGCCGATTGACCCGGCATCCGGTGCCGCCACCATCGAGACCACACTCGACATCCAGGCCGTCATGACGGCTGCTCCGCTGGCGCGGATCAGCGTGGTGGAGGGCACGGCCGCCGCGCCGTTCCCGGAGATCCTCTCGGCCGCGCTCGATGCGCGTCGGATGAAGGGCCTGCCCGATGTCATCTCCGTGAGCTACGGCATCTGCGAGTCACTGGAGCAGAGCGGCAGCATCGATCTCATCGCCGGACCCGCGGCGCGGCACCTCACCGACTGGGTGGCCGCAACTGCCGCGGGCGCCGGGGTGAGCATGGTGACGGCGACCGGCGACTCGGGTGCCGCCGGCTGTGCGCACCTGATGCCGATCATCCCGCAGGACGCCCCATTCACGCTGGCGGCGATGACCACGAACTGGGCGTCGTACCCGGCCACCTCGCCGTGGTTCACGGCAGTTGGAGGCATGGATATGATCCTCCCCAGGAGCAACGGCGTGCGGGGGGCAGCGTATGGAACGACGTTGCGCGTATCGGCCTGCCGGCGATCACGCCCAAGGTAATTGGCGGCACGCCCGTGTACGCGTTCGGGGCAGGCGGCGGGCGCGGGGGATCCAGCCTCGGGTACGGCCTCCCGACGTATCAGCGGCGCGCAGGCATCGTCTCCAACCGCAGGCTCGTGCCAGACGTGAGCATGTTTGCGGCCCGTGGCATCGCCGTGTACTGCTCCGCCATGGCGTCCCAGCCGGGGCTTGGATGCGGAACGGCTGCGGAGCGCTCCACACCCTGGGTATCTGTGGCAGGAACCAGCGTCGCCGCTCCACTCTTCGCCTCGGCCATCGCATTGGCAGACCAGGCCACTTCGAAGACCGGTCACGCCAACGTCGGTCTTGTTAATCCGCTGCTGTACGGCCGCGGCCGCGGGGCCATGGTGGACATCGCGAATGGCAACAACGACCTGTTCGGCACCGGCCGCTGCTGCTATGCGGGGCCGGGCTACGATCAGGCGAGCGGGCTTGGGTGGACATATGTTCCCGCCTTCATCAAGGTGGCCCTGACCGGTCGCCTGCCCCGGGGCTAGATCTCGCGGCGCCCCAGATAGGCGCGGCCGAGCGTGAGTTCGTCGGCGTGCTCCAGATCGGCACCCACCGGCAGACCCGAGGCCAGGCGGGTCACCTTCACGCGGTCGCGCACGCGGTCGGCCAGAAAGAGCGCCGTGGCCTCTCCGCTCATGGTGGGGTTGGTGGCGATCACCAGCTCGGTGACGCCATCACTTTCAATGCGCTGGTCGAGTTCGACGATGCGCAGATCCTCGGGATCCACTCCGTCGATGGGTGAGAGCGCCCCGCCCAGTACGTGGTACCGCCCACGGAACTCATGGGTGCATTCGATCGACATGATGGCCGAGGGCTCCTCCACCACGCAGATGACAGTGGGGTCGCGCTTGGTATCGGCGCACACCGGGCACAGATCGCCCTCGGCGAATGAGAAGCACTGGGTGCAGGGGGTGATGCGATCGACCACGGCAGCGATGGCATCGGCCAGCGCCTGCGGTCGCTCTGACGGCACCCTCAACATGTGAAAGGCCAGGCGCTGCGCGCTGCGGGGTCCGATGCCGGGCAGGCGGGCCAGCTCGGTGACCAGCGCGTCAACCGACGGTGTGAGGATGGACGCCATTCGGGAGGCTGGTGCGGCCTAGAAGCCCGGCAGCCCGAGGCCACTCAGGCCACCGGTGACGGCGCTCATGCGCTGGTTCGCCAGCTCCTGCGCCGCCCGGAGTGCCTCGTTTACTGCAGCAACGACCACGTCCTGCAGCAGTTCCACGTCATCCGGGTCCACCGCAGCGGGGCTGATCTCCACGCTCACGAGTTCGAGCCCTCCGCTCACCGTGGCAGTCACCGCGCCGCCACCGGCCGATGCCGACACGGTCTCGGTGAGCAGTTCCTCCTGCACCCGGGCCATGTCGTCCTGCAGCTTCTGCATCTGCTTCATCATCTTCTGCTGATTCATCGCCATGGCTATTCCTTTTTGGTGGTGTCGATCAACTCTGCATCGAATGCCGCGCGGATCTCCTCGATGACGCGGGCGTGGTCAATCGGCTCCTCGCCCGGAGCGGGCACTGCATTCTCGGTGATGTCGGGCACGGGTGCATGCGCAGTGGAGAGCTCGACCACGCTCAGTGCCAGTGCCTCGCCGCAGAGGTCCTTGATGACCACCTCCACGCCCGCCCGCTCGTCGGGGCGCGAGAGCATGGCCACGGCCACGCCGCCGTTGACCCCCACGGTGATAATCCCGCCGGCCACGCGCTGTACCTCTGACCCCTGCAGGAAGGCGTGCAGGTGCGGGGAGTGCAGCTCGAGAATTCCCAGCACACGCGGCCATGCACGTCCGATGTGCTCCGCGTCTGGCAGCACCGGGTCAAGCGCGTGGGCAGGCTCGGGCTCGGCGACAGCCTCGAAAGCCGTTGGCGTCTCGTCGGCAACGGGTGGCTGATCAACCACCCCTTCGGGCGGTGGCGCATCTGACCCTCTGTCACCCGGCATGTCGTCGGGTGCATCGGGCACCGCATGCAGCGCGGATGTCGACGCCGGGGGCGCCGCGACGACCGGCACCGGTGGCTCGGCCGGCAGATCGGGTACTGCCACAGGTGCTGGGGGCGGTGGTGCCGGTGCGGCCGGTACTGGCACAGGCGTAGATGCGACGACGGGCGCTGGGGGGGCAACCGCAACGGGTGCCGGGGCCGGCCGCCCCCGCTCCAGTGCATCAACCCGACCGGCGACTCCCTCGATACCCGGATCGAGGAATGGGCGCGACAGCTTGGCAGCCACGAGTTCCAGCTGAATACGTGGATCGGCCTGCCCATGGCGGATGCGCACCTGGGCATCTGCCAGCAGGTCGATGGCGCGCACCACCTGCACCGGGCTCAACTGGTTGGCCTGGGCACGCAGGCGATCGAGCTCGTCGGGCGCCAGCGCCCACTCCTCGCGCACCTGCGCACCCTGCTGAAGCAGGCAGGCGTGGCGCAGGTGGGTCACAAGCCCGCGCATCAGTTCCTCAGGGTCGGCCCCGCCATCGAGCGACGACTCCAGCAGGTCGAAGGCCCCTGCGGCATCGCCCTGTGCCATCAGGTCAATCAGGTCGAACAGGGTTTCGCGGCTCACCACGCCCAACAGGTCGAGCGCATCGGCGAGGTCCACCTTGCCGCCACCGAAGGTCGAGATCTGGTCGAGCAGCCCCAACGCATCGCGGTATGAGCCATCGGCGGCGCGCGCCACCAGGTCGAGCGCCTGAGGGGTGGTCTCGATGTTCTCGGTCTTCGCGACGCGCTCGAGCACGGTGAGCAGGTTTGCCACACCGGGCTTTCGCAGCGTGTAGGTCTGCAGCCGCGAGCGGATGGTGGGAAGCAGGTCCCATGGGTGGGTGGTGCACAGAATGACCACCAGCTGCGGTGGCGGCTCTTCGAGGGTCTTCAGCAGGGCGCTGGCTGCACCCTCCTGAATCTGGTGGGCCTCATCCATGATGGTGATGCGGTACCGCGACACCACAGGGGCGTAGCGCACGCTCTCCAGCCACCCGCGCATCTCATCGATGCGGCGGGCGCTCGATGCGGCGTCAACCTCCACCACGTCGAGCCAATCGTCATGCCCGATGCGACGGCATGAGTCGCACTCTCCGCACGGAGTGGCGGTGGGCGCGGTGAATGCCTGACAGTTGAGACACCGGGCAAGGATGCGCGCTGTGGTGGTCTTGCCGGTGCCACGCGGACCCGAGAACAGAAACCCATGCGCAATGGTGCCGCGCTCGAGCGCATTCGAAAGCGTGCGCGCGACATGCCCCTGGCCGACGAGATCTTCGAAGCGGCGGGGCCGGTAACGGTTGTAGAGGCTCTGTCCGGGGTCTGTCACGTGAGAGTTGGAAGTGTGACCGTGCACCCACCGTCGAATACCTGCCGGGAAGTGGAACTCGGGGATATGACTCCGGCGAGGTGGCCCCACTGCGCGTGGGAGGGTCCGCTTAAGGCTGCTTCCTTCCGGACCTGACCTGATTCACGGTCGCCCACCGAATGGGACCTCGCCTTCAATGCCACATCATCCGAGCCCATGCCTCCGAGTAGGACCCTCGGGCGGGAGTTCAGCCCCGCTGTAGCGGATTGCGGATACAGGGCACCGCTAGCTCCCCGCCTAGCACGGTCACGGGATGAGGATAGGGGACGCGCGCTCATCGCGCTCGCCCGACGAGCTACTCGGCCTTGCCGCGAGCCGCCTTGCGCGCGGCCTTGGCAGCAGCCTTGTCGGCAACCTCGTCCATCGGGGCGATGCGGGGAGATATGCGCTCGCCCTTCTTGCGGGCATTCATCGCGCCAAAGATGGCAGCAATGCCGCCACCGATCATGGCCATGGTGAGTGCCAAGTACATCCACACCTTGGTATCGCCCTGCATCCCCGTGATGAGCCACATGAACGTGCCCCACACGAAGCCGATGACGAGGCCACCAGCCACCCATTTGAGGCGGTTGGAGTCCCCACCCTTTTCGCTGACGCGGCGGATGATTCCCATAGGAGGAGTCTAGGGAAGGTGCCGGGCGCCGGAAAAGGGCATGGCATCGCTCAGTCCGATACCAAAGGCGATGAGCCGGTACTCGAACGTGAGTACGCCCAGCTGCCAGCGCATGATGCGCTCCGCTCGGCGCCCCATCAGGGCGAGGGCAGTGAACTGCAGAATGCCCAGAGCCACGTCAACCAGCAGCAGCAACGCGATGACAGCCCCGAGTGGTGCGTTCAGCAGAATGCGGCCACCCGCCAGCCATCGGGACTGGACGGCGGCATGCGTCACCTGGACATTGAGCGGGTAGTCGGTCTGCGACTTCCACCCCGGGTGCTCCTTCACCAGCAGGCTCGCCTACCCGGCCACGTGCAGGAAGTACCGGTACCAGCGGCTCACCGGTTCCCAGAACCAGTTGGGGTTGCGTCCTTTAATGACGATGACAAACGGGATGATGATGCTCCACAGGGCCCAGATGCTCCACACCACGGCCCACAGCAGCAGTGGGATGATCACGAATGCCCGCACGATCGCCACGGCCCGCCCGCTCACGTGCTGGTGCTCGTAGGTGATGTCAACTGCAGGGATCTTGGTCGCATTTCAATCGTACGGGGTGCTGCCGTCGTCCACGGCGACGCCGGATCCCAGTGGGCACTACAATCGCGCGCTGGCCCGGCCGAGGAGGTTGTCATCGCTCTCAGGGTCATGAAGTTTGGCGGCTCATCCGTCGCCGACACCGAGAAGATCAGCAATGTCGCTCTGCGAATCGCCGCTGCCCGTGAGGGCGGCGACGATGTCGTCGTGGTGCTTTCGGCCATGGGCAAGACCACCGACAGCCTGGTGGCACTCGCCGATGAGATCTCCGAGCTACCGGCACCCCGCGAGATGGACATGCTGCTGTCCACGGGTGAGCGCATCTCATGCGCGCTCGTGGCCATGGCGCTGCACGACCTTGGGCACGAGGCGGCATCGTTTACCGGGTCGCAGGCGGGAATCCTCACCGACGGGGCCCACACCAAGGCCAAGATCCTCGAGATCAAGCCCGAGCGCCTCTGCGCCGAGCTCGCCAACGGGCGCGTGGCGTTGGTGGCGGGATTTCAGGGGATGTCGGAAGACAGAAACGTCACCACGCTCGGGCGTGGTGGCAGCGACACCACGGCCGTGGCATTGGCCGCGGTGCTGGGCGCCGATGTGTGTGAGATCTATACCGATGTAACGGGTGTATTCACCGCCGACCCGCGTATTGAGCCCGGTGCCCGCAAGCTTCCCCTCGTGAGCCACGAGGAGATGCTCGAGATGGCCGCATCCGGTTCCAAGATCCTCGCCCTGCGCTCGGTCGAGGTTGCACGGCTTCATGATGTCCCGCTCCATGTGCGCTCATCATTCGCACCGGAGGAGGGGACCTGGATCACCAAGGAGACTCCCATGATGGAGAGGGCATTCGTGTCGGGCATTGCTCACAAGAGCGATGAGGCGAAGATCTCGCTGCTGGGGGTGGAGGATCAGCCGGGCGTGGCCGCCACGGTGTTCACCGCGCTGGCCGATGCGCTCATCAACGTGGACACCATCATCCAGAACGTGGGGGTAGACGGCCGTGCCGACCTTTCGTTCACCGTGCCGCTTCCGGACCTGCGCAAGGCACTTGATGTGATCGAGGTCATGGGAGATCGCCTACCGCACCGCGAGACGCTGTCGGACGACCAGATCGGCAAGGTCACGCTGGTGGGTGAGGGCATGCGCTCAAACCCCGGCATTGCGGCCACCATGTTCCGCGTGCTCGCGGCCGAGGGCATCAATATCCAGATGATCGACACCTCGACAATCCGCATCACGGTGGTCATTGCCCGGTCTGAGGTGGAGCGCGCCGTGCGTGCCCTGCACGAGGCCTTTGATCTGGCCAGCGAGGCAGAGCGCCGCGGTGTTTAACGTCGCCATCGTTGGCGCCACCGGCGCCGTGGGCAGCACCATGATCCGCGTGCTCGAGGAGCGGGGATTCCCCGTCACGGAGCTTCGCCCGCTGGCCTCGTCCCGCAGCGCCGGCACGATCATCGACTATCTGGGCAAGCCCTTTGAGGTGCAGGAGCTCACCGAGAACTCCTTTGAGGGAATCCAGATCGCGCTGTTCTCGGCGGGATCGGAGCGGGCGAGGGACTTCGCGCCTGCCGCGGTCGAGGCCGGGGCCGTGGTCATCGATAACTCATCTGCATTTCGCACCGATCCCGAGGTGCCGCTGGTGGTGCCCGAGGTCAACGAGGGCGACATCGCGAACCACTCCGGGATTATCGCCAACCCCAACTGCGTGGCCGCGCCACTGGTGGTGGCCCTCAAGCCCATTGCCGATGCCGTGGGTATTGAGCGCGTCATCGTGTCGTCGTATCAGGCCGTGAGTGGGACGGGCCAGGCAGCAATTGATGAACTTCGCCTGCAAACCGCCGGATATCTCGTGGGCGACGAGCCCGACCCAAAGGTGTACCCGCACCCCATCGCCTTCAACGTGTTGCCCCACATCGACGTGTTCGACGATTCGGGCTACACGGGCGAAGAGGTGAAGGTGGGCAATGAGGCCCGTAAGATGCTGCACCTGCCCGACCTCCGCGTGTCGGCCACCTGCGTTCGTGTACCGGTGATGTACGCGCACTCCCAGGCCGTGCACATTGAGACCATCGAACCGCTTGACGCCGCCAAGGCCCGCGAGATCCTCATGCTGGCCCCCGGTGCGGTTGTGGTGGATGAGCCTCGTGCCGACGCCTACCCGCTGCCGCGCGACGCCGCCGGGCGCAACGAGGTGTTCATCGGTCGCATTCGCAACGACGCGTCGCAACCCAACGGCCTGGCGCTCTGGATCGTTGCCGACAATCTGCGAAAGGGCGCGGCCACCAATGCCGTGCAGATTGCCGAGAGCCTCGTGATGAACGGCTGGCTCTAGGCCGCACGCCAGCAGTTCATGGCGGCGCGGGCTGCTCGGTCAGACATCCCTCTTTATGGAGTCATAGGGGACGTCGCCATCAAGGCCAGGGACCATGCGCCGCTGGGGCGGGTTTGCCTTGCGCACACGCGCCATGCACGGGGCGCACAGGGCGATGGGCGGCTGGCCATCGGCGAGGGAAGCCGATCCCGTCGCGGGTCCGTGCGCCGGATCCACGCGGCAAAGGCCCTCGAATGGGTCGATCGGCGACGGAACGTCAGCTTCGTGCTCGGCTTCACGCAGCAGCACGAACGATTCGTCCACTAGTGCCTCGGCCGACAGCACGTCGGCAGCAGAGGCCGCCTGATCCAATTCGGCCTGCGCACGACGCGCAACCCGCGTGGCCGCGTCCAGTCGGTCGTCAGCGCGCGCATGATCAGCAGGGAGCCCCGCCACGCCATCGAGCCGCGCACCGATGGCATCAAGCGTCACTCGTGCGAGCGCGCTGCGATCATCGAGCATGAGCCGCTGACGGCGATTGGCACGCCGGATGCCGAATGCGGCGGCCCATGTTCCACCGACCAGGGCCATGCCCAGGAGTGCGAGCGCTGCGCGCACAAGATCGCTGTTGGAGGGCGCCAGTGGTGGCCCTGCCGCAGCCTTTGCGGCGGCCGCGGCGCGCTCCACTGGGTCGGCGACCGCTCCCACCTTGGCGTTTCGCAGGCTGCGCGTCACGGCACCCTGGCTACGGTCTCCGGCCGCACCGACGGCGCGCCCCGGGGCCACGGCCACCACCATTCCGTCGAAGCCCAACTGGGCTCTGAGGCGCACGGCGTAGTCGCGCATCGACGCGGCGCCCACGGGCCCCTTCACCACCACGATTCGCACCGGCCGGCCGCTGGCGGCGAGCTCGGCTGCCACGGCGGAGAGACGGGTGACGGCGTCGGGTGTGCCGGCACCGGTGACCGCAGGGCTCACGTACACGGGTCCCTGGCGCAGCTGCTCCAGCGCTGGATCACCAACCGCCGTGGCAGCCCCGATCAGCACGACGATGGCCGCGACGATGGCCGCGAGCCAACGGGTCATGCGGGCAGCGGGGTGCGGCCGGGGAGGGGCCGCAGTTCACCGAGGACGGCCTTGGCGCGATCGGCCAGGCCGGGTATCAGTCCGCCAAGCTCCAGACGCATGAGGCTCACCTGGCCCTTCTGACGCACGGGCCGGAAGCCGAGACGTTCGAGCATTTCGAGGTCGAACAGCGTGTGGTTGAGATGCGCCCGCTCAGACGGGCCAACCTCGTCGGGGTAGCGCATGGCGAATAGCTCGATGGCCTTCATTCCCCGAGCCTTGATATCGGCGAGTGCCTCCAGCAGCAGGCGCTCAAGCGCGTCGGCTGCGCCATCACCGGTGACGTAGGCGCACGTCACCAAAGCGGCATCACGGCTGGGTGGTCCCGCAGGCAGCACCTTGGCGCGCGGAAAGGCCCGGGAGGGGCCGTACTGCATAACCCCGCGCACCTCGTCACCGTCGGACAGCACGCGGCCCCAGGGGCCGAAGTCGCGCTCGGTGCGGTCGGCCCATGCGGCCCGACGTTGCCAGTCGGCTCCTCCGCGCAGCGTCTGCCAGAACACGCAGTCGGTGCAGCAGGTGGGCAGGTCACGCACTGAGGCGCGGGTGAGCGGAATGGGGCGCACAGTGAAACCGTAGCGACTGTGAAAACGGAAACGGCCCGGACGGGGCCCGGGCCGTTTCGATACCGCGTTGGTGGTGCGGGCGCTACGCGCCGACGATGGAGAGCACCTCGTCCACCGGCACCAGATGGCGCTTGAACTCCATGGTCTTTGTGGGAAGGCCAAGGGCCAGTCCGATGAGCTGCGGAAGGTGCAGCACCGGCATGGCGTACTCCTCACCCATCAGCTGCTCGGTCTTGCGCTGGTAGGCATCCATTGCCAGGTGGCAGAGCGGGCATGGCGTGACCATCACCTGCGCACCGGCGTCACGGGCACCTGCAAGTGCGACGTGCGACTCCTTCAATGCCACCTCCTCGCGGGCGAGGATGATGGGGAAGCCACAGCAGCGGGTCTTGCCCTCGTAGTCGGACACCTCGCCCCCGAGTGCCGTAATGAGGCGCTCGAGTGACTGCGGGCGGTCCGGATCCTCAAAGCCCATAACCGACGACGGCCGAAGCAGCTGGCAGCCGTAGTACGGGGCCACCTTGAGGCCATTGAGCCCCCTGGGGCCGCGCGCCTCGAGCAGGGACAGGCCCTCCTCGGTGGCGAGGAACCACAGGAGGTGCGTCACCTCGATGGTGCCCTGGTATGGACGGGCCCCAGCCTTGACGAGCTCCTCGTTCACGGCCTCGAGCACGCGCGAGTCTTCCTTCACCATCTTGTTCGCGCGACGCAGGTTGAGCGTGCACACGTTGCAGATGGTGAGGATGTCAACGCCCATCGACTCGGCCTCGGAGAGGATTCGCACGTTGAGCGTGAGGTACAGGTTCGGCTTGGCCTGCGCCACGTCGCCGGCACCACAGCAGGTGGCCTGTGGCATGGGCAGCAACTCGATGTCGAGGAGCGGTGCAAGTGCCTTGGTGGTCGCGTTGAGCTCCTTCGAGCTGAACTCGGCGACACATCCGGGGTAATACGCGAACTGACGCGGCACTAGATGGTCTCCTTGACGTTCTTGATGAGATTCTTGACCTGGTCGCGGTCCTTCACCCTGTGGGTGAGGGGCGACTTGGGCAGCTTGCCCTTTTGAGCCATGCGGAGCGCGAGCGGCGCGTTGAACGGGGCCCCGATGGGGTCGGTGTACGGCGCGATGAGGATCTCATTCAGCTTGCCGCCGGTCCGCAACGAGATGAGGAACGCCTTTGCGTGACGGGCACCCTTGTCGCTGGTGACCTTTTCCTGGAAGGCGATGGAGCCGAGCTTCTCGATGGCATCCCGCGGGTCCACGCCCTTGGGGCAGCGCTCGTTGCAGAACATGCAGCGGGTGCAGTCCCACACACCGTGCTCGCCTGAGTACAGCTTGGCGCGGTTCTTGCGCTGGCCATCCCGCTCATCTGCTGCAAAGCGGTAGCCCCATGCGAATGCTGCCGGCCCGACGAACTCGGGGTCGGCTGCCAGTGAGTTGCACTCGGAATAGCAGGCTGCGCACAGGATGCACTTGCTCTCCTTGGCGATTTTCTCCATCGCGGCCTTGGGTACCAAGCGCTCCTTCTCGGGCGCCGGGCCGTCGGGAATAAGGAAGGGTTTGACAGCCTTGAACTTGTCCCAGAACGGCGTCATGTCGACGACCAGATCCTTGATGGGCGTGAAGTTGCCGATGGGATCGACCTGCACGACCTCCTGGCCGCTGTCGGTCTTGACGTGCTCCACCTGCATCATGCAGGCCAGCACCGTCTTGCCGTTTGCCTTGCAGGCGCACGACCCGCAGATAGCGCTGCGGCACGAGTACCGCACTGCCACGGTGCCGTCCTGCTCATTTTGGATGCGCAGGATGGCGTCGAGCAGTGTGGTCTTCTCGCCGTGCTCCAACTGGAAATCCTGGTGGTACGACTCGGCCTCGCCCGAGTCGGGCTGATACCGGAAGATCCGGAACGTTGTCGCAGGCATCAGTAGGACCTCACCTGGGGCTCGTACTTGGTCATGGCCACCTCCGAGTAGTCGAGACGGACTTCACCGTCATCGAGGTACGAAAGGGTGTGCTTC